>NZ_JBFABB010000191.1:0-9018 GCF_040640035.1 Micromonospora sp. NPDC023633
CTCGCCGCGGCCGACGTAGCTGAGCCCGGCGCCACCGAGCAGCAGCGCCGCCGCCAGCCCGCCGCCGACCAGCGCCGCGCGGGCGCGGCCGGACCGCAGCCACGTCCACCGGCCCGACTCCTCGCCGAACGCGGTGCTGGCCAGGCTGGTGGCCCCGCCGGTGCCGTCCGGGAACGGGAGGAGGGCGGCGAGCAGGGCCGCCCGCCGGGCCAGCTCGCGCAGGCCGCGCTCCTCCCACCGCGGCCCGTACGCCTCGGCGGCCACCCGCTCCAGCACGGCGAGGAAGACCTGGGCGGGCTGCGGCCGCTCGGCCGGTTGCTTGGCCATGCCGTGCCGCAGCAGGTCGTGCACCGGCTCGGGGGCCGGGTCGGTCGGGACCGGTGCGCGGGCGTGCTGCTGGCGCAGGGTGAGCAGGTCCCGCCCGTCGAAGGGCGGCCGGCCGGTCAGGCACTCGTAGAAGGTGGCGGTGGCCGCGTAGATGTCGCAGGCCGGGCTTGCCGGCGCGCCCGTCCACTGCTCGGGCGCCATGTAGCGGGGGGTGCCGGTGACGCTGACGCCCGAGCTCTCGCCCACCGGCATGGCGATGCCAAAATCCGCCAGCTTGCTGGTGCCCTCGGCGGTGACCAGCACGTTCTCCGGCTTGTAGTCGCGGTGCACGACGCCCCGGGCGTGCGCCGCGCCGAGCCCGGCCAGCGAGCCCTTGAGGACGCAGAGCGCCGACTCCGGGGTCGTCGCTCCGTGCGCGCGCAGCATCTGCCGCAGGGACACGCCGTTGACCAGCTCCATGACGATCGCCGCGCCGCCGGGCGACTCGACGTACTCGTAGAGGCGGGAGACGTGCGGGTCGTCGATCCCGGCGAGCAGCCGGGCCTCGGCGCGGAACGCGGTGCGGAACGCCGGATCGTCGCCGATCCCGCCGGTGAGGTACTTGATCGCGACCGGTGTGCCCGTCGCGTCGTGCACGGCGAGGTCCACCCGGCCGGACGCGCCGGCGCCGAGCTGCCGCACCGGCCGGTAGCCGGAGACCTGCCAGCCCGTCACGCGTTCTCCTCCCCGGCTGCGGGGGCGGTGGGGCCGCCTCCGGGGGTCATTGTGGTCGCGGGAGCCGGCGCGGCCATCGGCGCAACGGCTGTTTCCGGCCCCCGGACGTCCGGGACGTCCCGGCGGGTGGCGGCATGGTCGGTTACGGACACACGCCACTGGTAGCACCCGCCGGCAAGCGCGCCGCGCGCCCGCGCTCCCGCCCCGCCGACTCGACTAAGGTGCAGGCCGTGGGCAGCGAGGCGACTCCCGAGGCAGCGACCCGTCGGCCGATGACGACCCGTCGGTGGCTCACTGTCCTGTTGCTGACGATGACCGTCCTGGTCCTGCTCGGCGGCGGCGCCGGCGCCGCCGCGTTGCGGCACACCGCCGCGGTCTCCAACGACCTCGCCGACCGGGTCGCCCCGGCCCGTACGGCGGTCGGCCAGCTCGACAGCGGCCTGCTCGTCCAGGCGGCGGCCGTGCGCGGCCACGTCGTCACCGGCGACCCGCGGTTCCTCGACTCGTACCGGCAGGGCGTCGAGAGCGAACGCGTGACCATGTCCCGGCTGCGCGGCCTGCTCGCCGACGAGCCGGAGGCGCTGGGCGACCTGGACCGGGCGCAGCGGCTGGCCGACCGCTGGCGCACGGAGTTCGCCGAGCGCCTGGTCGCCTCCCGGCAGGCCGGCGGGACGCCGGAGGAGCTGGCGCTGCTGGTGACCGGGGAGGCGGAGACCTTCACGGCGGTCCGCGCCGAGCTGAGCGGGCTGGTCGGCCGCCTGGACGGGATCCGGGACGCCGGCCGGGACGACCTCGACGCCGCCCGGGCGCTGCGGGACCTGACCTTCGTGGCGGTCCTGGCGGCCCTGCTGCTGTGCGGGATCGTCGGATCCGTGCTGGTGCGCACGAGGGTCCTGCGGCCCCTGGACCGGCTGGGCGCTTCGGTGCGGCAGGTGGCCGGCGGCGACTTCCGGCACCGGCTGCGGCCCGACGGCCCGGCCGACATCGCCCGGCTGACCAGCGACGTGGAGACGATGCGCCGCGCGGTGGTGGAGGCGTGGGAGCGCAGCCAGCACGACCGGGACGCGCTGGAGCAGCAGGCGGCCGAGCTGCGCCGCTCCAACGAGGACCTGGAGCAGTTCGCGTACGTCGCGTCGCACGACCTGCAGGAGCCCCTGCGCAAGGTGGCGTCGTTCTGCCAGATGCTGGAGCGCCGCTACGCCGACCAGCTCGACGACCGGGCCCGGCAGTACATCGGCTTCGCCGTCGACGGCGCGAGCCGGATGCAGGAGCTGATCAGCGACCTGCTCACCTTCTCGCGGATCGGCCGGGTCTACGGCGACCTGCGGGAGGTCGACCTGGCCGAGGTGTTCGCGCAGGCCGAGGCGAACCTGTCCCGGGCGGTGGAGGAGTCCGGCGCGACGATCACCCGCGACCCGCTGCCCACCGTACGGGGCGAGCCGACCCTGCTGACCCTGCTCTGGCAGAACCTGCTGGGCAACGCGGTCAAGTTCCGCAGCCCCGACCGGGCGCCGCTGATCCGGGTGACGGTGACGGACACCCAGGAGGGGTGGTCCTTCGCGGTGGAGGACAACGGCATCGGCATCGACCCCCGGTACGCCGAGAAGATCTTCGTCATCTTCCAGCGCCTGCACCCCCGGGGCGCGTACCCGGGCACCGGCATCGGGCTCGCGGTGTGCAAGAAGGTCGTCGAGTTCCACGGCGGGACGCTGAGCCTGGACGAGGCGTACCGCGACGGGACGCGCTTCGTGTTCACGATGCCACGGGTGTCGACGGCGGTCGTACCCGGGCAGCCGGGCGAGCCGGCGGCGGAGTCGGCGGCCACGGCCTGAGCCTTCCCGCCGCCCGGCTCAGGCCCGGGGGTGCCGGTGGCCGTCGCCGGTCACCGGCGCGGCGGGTTCCGGCGGCCCGGCGGGCGGGCGCTCCGCCGGCGGCTCCGCGTCGCGGGTGAACTTGTCGAAGAAGCGCAGCAGCTCCACCGGGAACGGCATCACCAGGGTGCTGTTCTTCTCCGCCGCCACGTCCACCACAGTCTGGAGCAGCCGCAACTGGTAGGCCCCCGGCGTGCTCGCCATCGCCCGGGACGCGTCGGCGAGGCGGCGGGACGCCTGGTACTCGCCGTCGGCGGCGATCACCCGGGCACGGCGTTCGCGTTCCGCCTCGGCCTGGCGGGACATCGACCGTTTCATCCCCTCGGGCAGCGCGACGTCCTTGACCTCGACCCGCTCGATCAGCAGCCCCCACGGCTCCTCCGTGGGCGCGTCGATGACCGCCTTCAGCTCGGCGTTGACCCGGTCCCGGTCGCCCAGCACGGTGTCCAGGTCGGCCTTGCCGATCACCGAACGCAGGGCGGTCTGCGCCACCTGGAGCACGGCCGAGGGGTAGTCCCGGACGTTGACCAGCGCCTTCACCGGGTCGACGACCCGGTAGTAGACCACCGCGTCGACGGTGAGGGTGACGTTGTCCCGGGTGATCGCCCCCTGCGGGGGCACACCGATCACGGTCGTCTGCATGCTGACCCGGACCATCCGGTCGGCGACCGGGACGATCAGCCGCAGGCCGGGCTCCCGCACCGGCGTCAACACCCGGCCGAAGCGGAACACGACGCCGCGCTGGTACTGCTGTACCAGCCGGACGCTCAGCGCGCCGACGAGCACGAGCGCGATCACGATCACCACGCCGACCACGACCGCTTCCACGGCACCCCCGATCCGTTCGGCTCCCCGGGCCGCCCCTTTCCCGCTGCGCCGGGAAGTAGTCCCGCGCAGCCGGTGCCCGGCCTTCGGATCAGCCCGCCGACCCGCCGCGGCCGTACGTGCGAGCGGCCACCAGCGCGATCCCGCACGCCGCGGCGGCGCTCAGCGGGGCGATCAGGAAGCCGACGGTCACCTGCCCCGCCGCGTCCAGCAGCGCCCCGGCCGCCGCCGCGCCACCCGCGCTGCCGACCGAGAACGCCGTCGCCGCCCAGGCGAACGCCTCGGCCACCGTGCCGGCGGGCGCCACGTCGTCGATCGCCACGAAGGCGATGGTGAGCAGCGCCGGAAGCGCGAGTCCGCTGACCGCCATCAGCGCCAGCATCACGGCCGGGGCCGGGGTGAGCAGCAACGGCAGGTAGCCGGCGGCGAAGACCCCGACGGCGCGCGGCAGGGTGGCGTACCGGCGCAGCCCGCCGAAGCGCACGTAGAGCAGGCCGCCGACCAGCGCCCCGGTGGCCTGCGCGGCGAGCAGCCAGCCGGCCCAGGAACGGGCCCCGGCCGACTCGGCGTACCCGGTCGCGGCGACGGTCACGCTGCCCACCGCCGCGCCGACCAGCAGCAGTGCCGCCAGGATCAGCCGGAGCCGGCCGGCCCGCAGCGGCCCGGCCCAGTGCCGTACCGCCGGCTCGCCGCGCCAGCGCCGGACCGCGTCGGTCGTGGCGAACCACGCGGTGCCGGCGGCCTGGAAGAGCGCGGCGGCGGCCAGGCCGCCGGTCGGGCCGGCCAGGCCCACGGCGGCGAGCGTGACCACCGGGCCGAGGATGAAGATCGCCTCCTGCACGGCGATGTCCAGGGTGTACGCGGTCTGCACCCGGTGCGCGGGGAGGAGGTCGCGCCAGAGCACCCGCAGGCACGACTCGAAGGGCGGCGCCCCCGCCCCGGCCAGGGCGGCGGCGAGCACGGTCACCGGCAGGTTCACGTGCGCGGCGGTGAGCGCGAAGCCGATCGTCGAGGCCGCCACGGCCAGCCACAGCACCGGGGGCTGCCGCCAGCGCTCCGCCATCCGGGCGAGCATCGGCTGGCCCACCGCGGTGCCGGCGGTGAACGCGCCGACGAGCAGGCCCGCGACGGTCAGGGTCATCGTCTCGCGGGCGAACACCAGCAGGGCCAACGGGGCCGCGCCCAGCGGGATCCGGCCGAGCAGGCTGGCCGCCAGGACCCGGGCGGTCTGCGGCGCCCGGAGCACGGCGAGAGCGGAGGTGTCGGCGGGGTCGGGGTCGGTGGGTCGTCCGCCGGCGCGTGGACGCTCGGCGGACGGTACGAGTTCGGTGTCGTCGGGCATGGGCATGACGGATCGCTCCCGGATCGTGGCGGAGGTGGACCGGAGGACGGCGCAGCACCGGGCCGGTCAGGGAGCGAAGTCGGAGCGTTCGTGGTCGTTGCCGTACAACGGCAGGTCCGGGGTGATCCAGCGGCCGTAGGCGGCGGCGACGGCGTCGAGCGGGATCACGTGGACAGTCTAGGTCCGGGCCAGCGGGACCGGATTGGACCTCGCCGCGCCACCACCCGTGCTCCCTACGATGACGGCCCACGACTCGCCGCGCCGCCGGGAGGACGTCATGCGGGAGCGCTTCGCCGACCTGTCCACGCCGCTGATCGCCGACGCCTGCGTACGCCTGGGCGTGCCCTCGCGCGTGGCGCCGGCCGGGATCCGGGCGGTCGTGCCCGGTCACCGCCTCGTGGGCCGGGTGCTGCCGGTGCGCCACCACGGCAGCGTGGACGTGTTCCTGGAGGCGTACGGCAACGCCGCCGCCGGCGACGTCCTCGTCATCGACAACGGCGGCCGGACCGACGAGGCCTGCGTCGGGGACCTGGCGGTGCTGGAGGGCGTCGCGGCCGGGATCGCCGGCCTCGTCGTCTGGGGGCTGCACCGCGACACCCCGGAGCTGGTGGAGATCGGCCTGCCCGTCTTCAGCTACGGCAGCCTGCCGGCGGGCCCGGCCCGCCTGGACCCACGGGAGCCGGAGACGCTCACCAGCGCCCGGGTCGGGCCGCACCTGGTGACCGTCGACGACCTCGTCGTCGCCGACGACGATGGGGTGCTGTTCCTGCCCGCCGGGCGGGCTTCCGAGCTGTTCGCGGCGGCGGAGCGCATCGGGACCGTCGAGCGGGTCCAGGCGCGGCGGATCCGCGCCGGGGAGACGCTGCGGGAGCAGACCGCCTTCGCCGACTACCTCACCCGCCGCGCCGCCGAGCCCGGCCACACCTTCCGGCAGCACCTGCGGCAGGTCGGCGGGGCGATCGAGGAGTGACCGGGGGACCACCCGGGGCGGCGCGCGTGAGGGTGGTCATAGCGGCTGGACGGCGCACCGGGGCGGGCTGCTAGCCTCGTCGGCAGGTCATGAGCGCCAGCGTCAAGCCCCGGCTCGCTGGCCGGCAACCCTCGTCCGCGCAGGGGTGCCCCGGGTGAGGACCAGGCACCGGAGCGGCTCCGGTGCAAGCGCGGCCTGGTTCCCAGGTCGACACCGACCGAGGAGAGCCATGTCCATCCGCATCTGCGCCCCACCGGCGGTTCCCGCCGTGGCACCGCCGTCGCCGGCGCTGACCCGGCGCCGCCACATCGACACGATGCGGGTCTGCGCCACCTCCTGTCGCCCCGGCGACGCGCGCTAGGCGCGCCACCCCTCTTTCCAGGAACCATCCCAGCGGTACGCCCAGCGGGCGCACCGCCGGCGCCGCACGCCCGTGCCCGCCGCCGGAACACCTCATTCGGAGACACCTGTGCGAATCCTTTCCTCCCTCACCCGGGCCGCCGCCCTCGGCGTGGCCGCCGTCCTCGCCGCCACCACCCTGACCGCCTGCGGCGACGACGCGACCGGCGCGGCCGACAACCCGTACGGCCTGCTCCAGCCGGGCGTGCTGCGCGCCGGCACGCTCACCGACGCCCCGCCGAACGTCTACCTCAAGGACGGCAAGTTCACCGGCTTCGACAACGACCTGCTCACCGCGGTCGCGGCGAAGGTCGGCCTGAAGGTGGAGTTCGTCGGCACGGACTTCTCCGCCCTGCTCTCCCAGGTCAACAACCGCAAGTTCGACGTCGGCAGTTCCTCGATCACGATCACCGAGGCGCGCAAGAAGACCGTCGACTTCGGCAACGGCTACGACTTCGGCTACTTCGGACTCGACGTGCCGGCCGGCTCGTCGCTCACCGGGTTCGACCAACTCGCCGGCAAGCGGGTCGTGGTCGTGCAGGGCACCGTCCAGGACGACTACGCCACCGGCGAGGGGCTCAACCCGGTGCGCGTGCCCGACTACAACGGCGCGATCAACCAGCTCAAGGCCGGCACGGCCGACGCCTGGATCGCCCCCGCCGAGATCGGTGACAAGTCGGCCGCCGACAGCGGCGGCAAGATCACCGTGGCGGCCAAGCTGCTCAGCCCGGCCCCCACGGCGTACGCGTTCGCCAAGGGCAACGACAAGCTGCGCGAGGCGCTGAACAAGGGTCTCGACGAGGTGATCGCGGACGGCACGTGGAGCCGCCTGCAGGCCCAGTACTACCCGGGGCGCCCGATCCCGGCCGACTTCAAGCCGGGCAGCGGCACGGTCCCGGTGCCCTCGGCGTCGGCCACCTCCTGAGACGTAGCGACGACGAGCGAGCGGGGCGGTAGGAGAGACGATGGATCCGTTGAGCACCCTGTGGGAGACCTTCTTCGACTGGGACTCCATGCGCGAGGCGCTGCCCGAGATGCTGACGGTGGGGCTGCCCAACACGCTGATCCTGGCGATCTCCGCCGCCCTGCTCGGCTCGGTGCTGGGCATGGCGCTGGCCGTCGCGGGAATCTCGCGTACCCGATGGTTGCGGTGGCCGGCGCGGGTCTACACCGACGTGTTCCGTGGCCTGCCCGCCGCGGCGACGATCCTGCTCATCGGAGTCGGCCTGGCGCCGCTGGGGATGCAGGTGTGGGGGCCCAACCCGTACCCCCTGGGCATCCTGGCGCTGTCGCTGATCGCGGCGGCCTACATCGGCGAGATCTTCCGCTCCGGCATCCAGTCGGTGGAGGCCGCGCAGCTGGAGGGGGCCCGGGCGCTGGGCCTGTCCTGGGGCGAGGCGATGCGCCTGGTGATCGTCCCGCAGGGGATCCGGCGGGTGCTGCCGGCCTGGGTGAACCAGCTGATCGCGCTGATCAAGGACTCCAGCCTGGTCTACTTCCTGGGCCTGCTGGCCAGCCAGCGGGAGCTGTTCCGGATCGGGCAGGACTACGCGGCGAACACCGGCAACCAGTCGGCGCTGCTGCTGGCCGGGCTGTTCTACCTGACGCTGACGGTCCCGCTGACGCACGCCGTCAACTGGATCGACCGGCGGCTGCGGCACGGCCGGCAGGCCACCGCGCCCGGTGACGACGAACTCGACCTGGCGCTGCCGGGAGCGGCGGGAGGGAACCAGCGATGAGCATCGACACGACGACCTCGGTGAGCCTGCGCGTCCGCGACGTGCACCTGGCCTTCGGGTCGAACCGGGTGCTGCGCGGGGTGGACCTGGACGTGGCGCGCGGGGCGACGGCCTGCGTGATCGGGCCGTCCGGGTCGGGCAAGTCCACCCTGCTGCGCACGATCAACCGGCTGATCGAGCCCGACCGCGGCGACGTGCTGCTGGACGGGCGCAGCGTGCTGGGCGACGACCCGGACGCCCTGCGGCAGCGGATCGGCATGGTCTTCCAGCAGTTCAACCTCTTTCCGCACATGAGCGTGCTGCGCAACGTCACCCTCGCGCTGCGCCGCATCCGCAAGCTCGGCGAGGACGAGGCGGTGGCCCTCGCCCGCGAGCACCTGGAGCTGGTGGGGCTGGCGGCCAAGGCCGACGCCCGCCCGGCGCACCTGTCCGGCGGGCAGCAGCAGCGGGTCGCGATCGCCCGCGCGCTGGCGTTGCGCCCGCAGGTGATGCTCTTCGACGAGGCCACCTCCGCCCTGGACCCCGAGCTGGTCAAGGGCGTGCTCGGGCTGATGGCCGAGCTGTCCGCCGGCGGCATGACGATGGTCGTGGTCACCCACGAGATGGGTTTCGCCCGCGAGGTCGCCGACACCGTCGCGTTCATGGATCGCGGCGTGGTGCTGGAGGCCGGCGAGCCGGCCGCGATCTTCGAGCGGGCGGAGCACCCCCGGTTGCGCCGCTTCCTCTCCCAGGTCCTCTAGTGCGGTGTCCACTAACGTTCACCGGGTTTCCGGTGGAGTGTTGTGGATCCTCGCCGTGTGGGCGAGCGACTTCCCACCGGGTGGTGGGGCG
>NZ_JBFABB010000192.1:0-8940 GCF_040640035.1 Micromonospora sp. NPDC023633
GCAGCCGCCCCTCATCCAGCCGACACCGAGACCCACCAGGCCCCTTCGACGCCAGAGCCTGCTCACCACCGGCCCGCCACCGCTTACGCCACCCGTACACCGCGGTCTGCGACACCCGCAGCCTGCGCGCGACCTCCGGCACCGACACATCCTCAGCGAACCACCCGGCCGCCTGCCGCCGCACCGCCTCACGCTTCGCCCGCCCCCGGGCGGACAACCCACCTCCATCGGGATACCTCATCCCATCGACCTACCCCAGCCCACGCCCATCACACAGACCACATCGGACGAACCTGGCCATTCAAGATCTGTAGCCGTCGAACCGTTCCCAGGTGAAGCCTGGATCGCGCAGCGGTCGGAGCGCCGACCGGCGCCGGCTCCCGGCGTAGATCTCTACTGAGCCGTTGGGGGAGGTTGCGGTCGCGACGACGAGGCCGGGAGCGACGTAGTGCTGGGTCGGGTCTCCCGGCCATCGCATGGGTTGCAGGGGAACCTGATGCAGCGGTTCGACCAGTTGCTGCGCCTGGTCGGCATTAACCGTCGCGAAGCCGCCGAAGGGGCTGGAATATGACGCCTCGCAGAGGAGGAACTGCAGCAGGAAGGCGCTCAGGGGCTCCCGCTCGCGTTGCGCGTGAAGTCCGCTGTACTGCACTGTCGGGTCTGCCTCGGTCGGATCCAGCAACATCACGAAGACGCCCTGGTTCTCCGCCCCGAACTGCAGCAGCCCGTCGTCCTCCTCCTCCAACTCGTCGGGAGTGTAAATCTGGTTATGCAACCCGTACACCTCTTCACGGCCAGCAGCCGCCCGGTAGAAGGCAAGCAACGGTTCGGGGAGCGGTCGGTCCAGGTCGCCGGGCGCATCGTTGCCCGGTGGGATGTCGGCGTACCAATCGGCCACGAACTCACGCAACGCGGCGACAGGGTCGTGGGGCAGGAACCGGAGCCAGTCGAGGCTGGAAAGTGGATGCTGCGGTGTGGGCCGTACCCGATCGAGAACGTCGAGCGGCAGACGGTCCGCGATGTGCAGCTGGCAGAATGAGAGCTTGCCCGGCAGACGGTACGGAAACGGGCTGTCCTTAGCTATGTCACCCGGCCTGTGACGGCTGACTACATGCCGCAATTCGCCTAGCGGCAGATATCCCTCTGGCAGGTGGACGAATCCGAGACGCGGAAGTTCGGAGCTGGCCAAACGTGCTTCCACGCCCTCGGGGAAGGGGTCATGCAGCGTCAGGTCGTCGAAGTTCTGCACTGCGCTGCCGTCGGGCCGGTCCCCGAATTGGACGATGACCAGCATCGCCGACGGCCCGACCACGTAGGTGACATCGCCCGCCGGTAGAGCCTGCGCCGGCGCGCCGGCACACGACAGCATCTCGGTTTCCGTCATGACAGACCACAGCTCAGGCACGCGACAAGGCTAGGGGATCTCTCCGCCCACTGGTCTCCAGCCGCCGTCCCCGACGGGAGCGAGATGCACGCCTTAAGGCAATGCTGCTGCCAGACGCTGGCACCCCGGCGGGGAACCAGGCTGCCCGGCGGATCACCGTCGGTGGCACGACACAGGCTTGTCGCGTGGCATTTATCCAACGACCGCCAAGAAATCCGAGTAGAACAGGCCGAGGCCGACCGCCACGCAGACGCCGGCCACGATCCAAAACCGGACCACAATATTGACCTCGCTCCATCCGGCCAACTCGAAGTGGTGGTGCAACGGCACCATCCGGAAGACACGTCTACCGGTGGTCCGGAACGAGACGATCTGGATCACCCAGGTCGTCGTGATGATGACGAAGAGCCCGCCGATCATGATCGAAAGCAGCGTGGTGCGGGTTGCCACCGCGAGCCCGCCGATCAGGGCGCCGAGCCCGAGCGAGCCCACGTCACCCATGAAGATCCGCGCCGGGGACGTGTTCCACCACAGGAAGCCCACGCAGGCGCCGGCCGCAGCCGCCGCGATCATGGCGATCTCCAGGGGATCCCGGACCTGGTAGCAATAGTCGTTCACGCGGGCATACGCGTCGTCGGCGCACCAGTGCCGGTACTGCCAGAACCCGATCAGTGCGTACGCGCTGAGCACCAGGATCGACGCGCCGGTGGCCAGGCCGTCGAGGCCGTCGGTGAGGTTCACGCCGTTCGACATCGCCATGATCACGAAGACGATGACTATGACCGCGCCGACCTTGCCGACGTTCAGCCAGCTGATGTCGCGGATGAGCGAGATGTGCTCGCTGGCCACGGTTTGGCCGTCGGTGCTCGGCACGTAAAGCGCGGCGATGCCGAGCCCGCCGCCGACGATCGCCTGGCCGAGCAGCTTGCCTTTGGCGGACAGTCCGTCGGAGTTGCGCCGGCGCACCTTGAGGAAGTCGTCGAAGAAGCCGACCGCGCCGCAGAAGACGAACAGCCCGAGCAGCACCAGGGCCGTCATGGTCGGCCCCTCCTGCGCGATCTGCCGCTCGGGCAGGGTGGTCAGGGCGATATGCCCGGCGACGTAGGCGAAGACGGTCGCCACGATGAAGACGACGCCGCCCATCGTGGGCGTGCCCTTCTTGCCCTGGTTGCTGGCGAGCCCGATGGATCGGATCGGCTGGCCGGCCTTGAGCGCGGTGAAGACGCGAATCGCCACCGGCGTGCCGAACAGGGAGATGATGAACGCGACCGCGGCCGCGACGATGACCGCCCTCACGGGCGAACCTCCACGAGATCCGAATTTCTCACGGCGTCCCCACCGGGATTCCAGATCAGCGCCTGGCGTATCGACCTGAGCTGGCCGTGCAGATCGTCCTTAGCGAAGTCATCGATCACGAGGCACGATCTTGCCATCCGACGGCGAGCGGAGCGGCCCTGGACCTCACAGCGCCGTGGTTCGTAACTCACCGACACGATCCGACGACGATCTTGCAGCGCCAGGCCCGTGAGCTTGCGCGACCAGGAAGCCTAAGCCATCCCCGTCTGCCGCCGACCCACACCTCGTGGAGCGGGCCAGGGCCAGGGTGACAAGGCGGAGCGCCCTACTGGACGTACGACCTTGTCACCCTGGCCCTGGTCTGCTCGGCTTGCCTGGGTCGGCGGCTGGCGGGATGGCATCCCACCTCAACCACCCACGACCCGGAACCGTTCGGCAACTCCATCCTGGTGGGCGGCACTTGCGCTACTCGGCGGGTTCTACGCCGGCACCTGGCTGAACTCGCCACACCACAGCACAGTCGGGGACGCCTTCGTCCTGGTCCTCGCTGCCATTCCTGCTGGCACCGGTACCGCACTCGGCTTCGCAGTCGGTCGGCACCTCGCGACCCGACGGCTTTCGACCCCTCGCTTGTAAGTTCTGGGCGCTTCGTCCGGCCCGTCCGCGCACGTCTCTGACGTCGGGCGTTGATCCGCCGCCGGCTGGCCTTGGCTCTCACTGTTCGGCCCTGTTGCTGTCACCGTTGCTGTCGCGACAGCAACAGGGCCGACTGCTTCGGCGTAACGCGGATACGGAGCACTGTCTTGTGCCCTGTGGTGCCCACACTGGAGACGGCCGCGTTCGAAACGCCTGGCAGACTGCCATCATGTCGCCTGAACCGGAATCGTGGACCATCAAGCACTTCTCGCAAGGCAACCCAGCCGGCCCCGGCCAGGACAGTGTCCCGGCGCTGCTACGCCGCATCGCAGACAGCATCGAACAGCGGCCCGGCATAGAGGTCCAGGACGTCATTTTGCGCAACGAGGTCAACGCCGACGGTGACTGGTGGTCGGCCACGGTCTACTTCCACGAACCGTCGGTCTAGCGAAATCCGGCGTACAGGTCGGCAAGTGTCCGGCGATGATCGCCATCTAACATCACCTCGTGGTTCCAACTAGCACGAACTCAGCTGGCGGGCTGCCGCCTCGACGGTTTCCGCTGGGAGTCAACATCGCAAGCGCATTGTTGGCTCTTCAGGCGTCGCTGCTAATATTCGCGGCGATTGCCGCCATATACGCCCAAGGGGGAATCAACGCTGCCGTAAACGACGCAGCGGGCCGTTCCAGCGTCCCGGTAGACAGCAGTTCGGTCGCACTCAAGGCGTCCTACTTCCATTTCGAAGCTCGGCTTACCCTGTGGTATGCGCTTTTCTTCGCGCCTGCCTCGGCTGGCGTCGCGTTGTGGGTCAGGACGGGTCGACAGAGCGCGAGAGTAGCCGCCCTCGCAACGAGCCTGCTTAGCGTGCTTTGCTGTTGCTGCTCCGGGGGCCGGCTATGGCTATCTGACGAACCAACAGAAATTGATGAAGCGCTTCCGGCCGCATTCGGTCGAATATATCCAGCATGGGTCGACCTGGGCAAGCTCGGATTAGTGGTGTCCTTTGTGCCCGCATTTATCGCGGCAGCCGCACTGGTCCTCAGTGGGCGTACCGTTGCCCGCACCTCCCCAGGATCGAACCAGTGACCTCTTCGGTGTGAACGCGGATGGGGCTCACCGTCGGGTGCTAACGGACACCGCTCTGTGGTGCCGAGCATGGCCACTTTGCTGTCCTGTGTCGCTTGCCGCTGGCCGTTGCTGTTGCTTTCGCTGCCTCCTGGCTGCCTCACCTCGCCCACCTCACCTGGGATCAACGTCGAGGCCGCCTCTCGCCGACGATGTCACACCCACCTGCCAACGTTGATGCGCCTGACGATCGGGAGGGACAACATGGCTTCAGCGAAGCGGCAACGCCAACGCGAGCGCCGAGCCCTGGGGCAACCTGCGCAAGCTACCGCGCCGATTGAGGTCGCGGTGCCACCGAAGCAGACGAAGCGAGCATGCGAACGGTGTGGGGAAGGTTGCCGAACGGACAAGCCCATCTACGGATGGGTATGCGCCAACTGCGCCTATGAGCTTGACCGGTACGTGATGATTCGAATGGGTCTCACCGGAGGCACAGCAGTCGACGTTTACGAGGCCGCCAAGCGACGTGGGGACCTTCCTCCGCCCGGTCCACGTGGACCGGGTATCAACGTCCGCAAGCCGTAGGTGCCACAAGACGCCGGTGGCGACACACGGTTTAGGAATTCTCGAAGCCGCCGTTGCGGCGACCATGCCACCTGCCGTTGCTGCTGGGTAGACACCTCAGTCGCCGTCAGACCTTGACCGTCGTTGTCCGTCTGCTACCGCAGGATCGGGCACGCAACGGGCACGGGCCCCCTCCGGTCCTGACGTCTCGCTTACAAGTTCTAGGCGCTCCGTCCGGGCGCGTCCGCACGCGTCTCTGACGTCGGGCGCTGATCCGTAGCCCTCCGTCGCCGGTCCCTGACGTCCAGCCCGGTTGCTGTCACCGTTGCTGTCGACAGCAACCGGGCCACCCGCGCCTGGAGCCTCGCGGTAGGGCCATCGGGGTCGAAGCGAAAGTAGAAGCTGGATCATCGGCAGGCAGGCTCAGCGTCTCCCACGTATTCGTTCATTGAGATGCGGTAGCTCTCCGAGGCAAGCAAACCTGCCATAAGCTTCGCGTTCTTGAAATGTTGCCGCGCTTCGTCGCAGGCGCGAACCTTCCGTTCCCAAATTGCCCAAAAGTTCTCGCTATAAGCTTGGCTATAGATGCGCTCATCGTGCGGGCCAGTTGGGGCGGTATCAATAGCAGCCTGCATTGCCTTACGAGCTTCATCTAACTTGCCCTGGCCAAAAAGCGCGCCACCCTCTATCCTGTGAAGGCGCGGATGGGTTTTCCAATCAACCTTCTTGGAAGTGCCAATCTTGGCAATCTCCACGCTTTCGGCATATCTATCCGAATCGTAGAACGCTTGGGCCACTAGGTAACATTCATGAGCCGAAACGTCTTGGGGAATCTCTCGAATGATGTCGGCCGCCCGCTGCGCCAGGGCCACTCTTTCGCTGTCGAGTCCCACACGAGGCTGCCTTCCAACCACCTGCTCCTTGCCACTCTTAATATCGGCGCCACTTTCTCGTGAAAGGTCCGAAATCCGTTGTATCACCTGCCCAAGCTCTGACCTCGCCTCTTTCGATTTCTGCTCTACGTTCTGTTGATAGGTGGCGTAGGCGGACGCCACCGACACAACGAGCGCTAAGACTGCGACAAGGATACTGGGCTCCTTGTACCAAGACCTGCGCTTCTGGGCGTCGGCTTGGAGATTTGCGATTCTCGACTCTAGTAGGGCGAGCTTTTCCTGCCCGCCAAACGTCGCAGGCGACGTCGTAGACCGTGGCTCAGGGACCGACCGGGCACGAGGAACAGTCCGACGGCGACTCCTACCCAACACCCACCTCCGACTCGCTGGGACCACCCTTCGGCCACTTTAGAGCGATTCGTCAACCACTGAGCTGCGGCTATAGGCCGCACCAGCCACACACCATCCTCACTGTCTGCCGCCGACCCGCCCTCTGGGGAGCGGGCCGCCGCCCGGTCCGCCACGTCAAGACGGCCTTGACGTACGTACGGAGGCTGCCGGATCAACCTGAGTCGGTGTCGGCTCTCGTGTCACGGACCGCGCCCCCGGCGGACACCGCCACAGTGGCGCAGTTGACCCAACCTCGCCCGGCACGAGGTCACCGGCCACTGCTCGACCCGCCTCACCCCGGACACCATCGACGCCTACGCCGACCCGGAAGGTGACCACCTCGCCCGCCTCATCGACGCCTGCTGGCGACTCGGCCGCCCCACCCACACCACGACAGCCACCGGCGCCGCAACCAGCGGCGAGCGTCAAGGCCACCTTGACGGCCAACCGAACCTCTATGCGGGGCTGCGGCGCTGGGCGCACATGCTCGGCTTCGGCGGCCACTTCCTCACCAAGGCCCGCCGCTACTCGGTCACCTTCGGCCTGCTCCGCGACACCCGCGCTACCTACCCCCGCACCGAGGACGACACCACCGACACCATCATCGGCACCCTCACCTACTCCGGGGCCGGCTGGCTGACCGACGGAGACGCGCTCCTGGCCAACACCGCCGCCGCCGAACGCCGTGAGCGCAGAGGCGTCGGCCGCGAAGAACTCGCCCACGAAGTCTGGCTCACCGGGGCCGCCGCATGAACCACGACCTCACCCCGCGCTGGTACTCCCCCGCCGAGGTCGCCGTCCTGCTCGGCTTCGGCATCTCCAAGGTCAAGATCAAGATCGCCACCGGCGAGCTGCGCTCCATCAAGGACGGCAAGTACCGGCGCATCCTCCCCGAATGGGTCGACGACTACATCCGCGAGCAGGTCGAACGCCAGGAGGCCGCCTGATGCCCGCCCGCGCACGAGCCAACGGCGAAGGCTCCATCTTCCCCTACCGCAACGGCTACGCCGCCTACGTCTGGGTCACCAAGCCCGACGGCAAGCGCACCCGCAAGTACGTCTACGGCAAGACCCGCGAGGCCGTCCACGACAAGTGGATCAAGTTGCACCAGCAGGTTAAGCAGGGTCCGGTGGCGACGAGTGTCCCGACTGTCGGCAGCTTCCTCACCTACTGGCTGTCGGAGATCATTGAGCCGAACCGCGCACCGTTGACCTACGCGACCTACGAGACGTTCGTCCGCCGCTACATCTCCCCCGGCCTCGGAGCCAAGCGGCTCGACCGGCTCCAGTCACGCGACGTGCAGACCTGGATCAACCAGGTGGCCCGCACCTGCCAGTGCTGCGCCCAGGGCAAAGACGCGGCCCGGCACAAGGACAAGCGGTGCTGCTGCGCCGTCGGCCACTGCTGCCAGGCCGTCCCGTGCACACGGACGGTCAGCGACATCCGGGCCGCCCTGCGGGCCGCCCTCACCCACGCCCAGGCCGAAGACCTCATCGCCAAGAACCCCGCCGTGCCGGTCACCCTCGCCACCGTTCGCCGGCGGCGGGGGAAGTCCTGGTCGAGCGACGAGGCCCGCAGGTTCCTGGAGTCCGCTCGCCGCGACGAGGACCAGCCTACGCCCTGGTCCTCGTCGTCGGTCTGCGCAAGGGCGAGGCGTTGGGACTCACCTGGGACAGCGTCGACCTCGACGCAGGAGAGCTGACCGTCGGCCGCCAACTGCAACGCGTTCGGGGAAAACTGCTCCACCGCGACACCAAGACCCAGGCGTCCGACGCCACGCTCCCCCTCCCCGATATCTGCCTGACCGCGCTCAAGTTGCGACGCGGACAACGCGACGAGGCACGAGAAACCGCCGGAAAGGCGTGGCACGAAACCGGCCTGTTGTTCACCACCCGCTATGGCACACCCATCGAGCCGCGCAATTTCCAGCGCTCATGGCAGACACGGTGCGAGAAGGCGAAGGTCAAGCCGATCACCGTCCATGACGCTCGCCGCACCTGCGCCACGCTCCTGGCCGACCTCGACGTCCACCCGCGAGTCGCCATGCAGGTGCTCCGGCACGCCCGCTTCTCCATAACGATGGAGATCTACACCCAGGTCTCGTCCAAGGCAACGCGAGAAGCCCTCAAGCGCCTCGGCGACTCCCTCGGCCACTGCCGCCGCTGCTGTACTTCACTGCTGTACAACAGCAGAAAGGCCACCTCCCAAGACTGGGAAGTGGCCTTTGACCTGCGTGGGCGATACTGGGATCGGACCAGTGACCTCTTCGGTGTGAACGTCAGTTCTCCACGCCGCCAGGGCTCAGTCGCTGCCATCTTTTGCTGTCCGGTGCCGGCGGCCTGCCTGTGAGGGTTGTCGGATACCAGATGCCATCGGACCTCTCGCTGACTTCTTGCTGACACACACAGACAACCCCCAGGCGGTGGTCCATCTGGTCAGGTTGTGGGCTCTGCGGAACAAGTGGTGACGCGGCAGAAGCTCCTGCGCCAGTGGACGCAAACCCGGGACAGGCTGCTGGGAAGCCCCCATCAGGCGCCGCCGCTGTAGTTCTCTGGTCGACCTCGGGAGGCGGACGGTTCAGGAGAGGTGTCGAGCCAAGTCCCGTGCAGCCTCCTCCCCATATCCCTGGCGCATGCGGTCGAGAAGCACGGTCGGGTCGACCTGGTACTCCTGGGCGCCGATTCTCTCCAAGGCAAGGCCGGCGACCAGCGA
>NZ_JBFABB010000193.1:0-8812 GCF_040640035.1 Micromonospora sp. NPDC023633
GAGTGAGCAGTGGAGGTACCGGCAGCGCAAGATCACGGATCAGTCGGGCCAGGTAGACGGCGCGCTCGTCGACAAGCCAGTCCCACCGGTAGTCCCGCTTGACACACGCGAGTACGGCATGTGGCGCTTGCGGGTCGTGAAGCGCCCGGTACGCGCCGCGGCCGAGGCCGTGCTGGAGCGAGCCTGTGAAGGTAGTTGGCTTGGAGTAGTACCAGATAGCCGATGTGGGTTCGGTCATCGTGGCCAGTAAGCTCCTCGGAGTGCGAATCGTGGGCCACCGTACCCACGACACCGCGCGTCCGCGACAGACTTCCGGACGTCGGTCGCAGGGCCACAGAATCGCCGGCAGAGACTCGGCCCGGCTGCGCATACACCACGCCAACGGGCACCTGAAATCCGCGCCCGACATAACCATTCCGCTCGTTATCTACGAGCGCATCGCGCCAGATCCGGATGCTTGAGCCGGCTGCGGATAGCTCCGGCGCTGTGGCCTGTTCAGCGGGGCGAGGTTTCGTGTTGGATGCCGGCCGCTCGGCGCCAGCGGCTGGCTTCGGCTTCGTGGGATCCGGTAGCGGTCGCCGTCGCGACGGCCACCGGATCCACTCCGCCGGTCAGTAGGGTCAGGGGCCACGCGGGCACGCCGCCAGCGCTGTCGTAAGCGGCCCAGGTCCATGGACCGTCGAAGCGCCAGGCACGACCATCGGCGTCAGCGACGTCGTCGCCAGCCTTCACGAAGGCGTACGGCCGGAAGAGCAGTTCGAGCGTGAACGGAACACCGCCGCCGGGCTCGATGCTCGTGCCCTGGAACTCCGATGCCGCGTCCGGAGCCTCGCCGGCGCGCAGGACGAGCAGGCTCAGGCCCGGGCGGGGCAGCCAGTCCGTCTCCTGCGGCGGATCGTACTCGTGAACCTCGATGACGTGGATGATCCGCGCCGGGATACCGACCCGACAGGTATCACCGGGTGCGAGGCGCAGGGCAGGCGGGTCGGTCACGTACAGCTCGTCCATCGGCACGGCCCAGGGCCACCACGCCGTTCCAGCACGAGCCCTCCGCGTCCGGGTCGATCTCCCACCAGGGCCAGCGGACGCTGACGTACGCCTCGTCGACGCCGATGACGACCGTTGGCGTGAACGGGCAGGAGATGCGCAGCACGTCCCCGACGCGGTAGACCATGCGCGGCAGGTTAGCGCGGTGTCGGGCAGGACGCCGGCCGTGGAAGGGGCCAGGGACCAGCGGTCGGTGACTGCTCGAAGCGGTTCGCGCGGCCGCAAGACGGCGCCGCCATGTTGCCCGACGAGCGCGCTGTTCGCGGCAAATGCGGATGCCTTTTGGATGCTGAGCGATCGTGTGCTCAGCGCGACGGAGCCCGGCCGCACCAGACCCACCTCCAGGCTGCGTCGCGTCGATGATCGGAGATACTCTCACCGTGCGAAGCGACCTCGACCAGATCGAAGCGGCGTTCGTCGGCACGCCACTGGCCGGCCTGCCGATCGGGCACGGCCCGTCGGGCACTGTCCTCGTCGCCGACATCGACCCCAATCGCCTGCACGAGGCCTGGCAGGCTGCCGACGCACTGGTGCCGATCCTCGGACGTCGGCCCGTCATGGTCACCGACGACTTCGACAACACACTGAGGATCCGGCCGAAGCCCGAGCCAGGTCCGTCAGAGTCGGAACTGCGCGCGTTCGCCGAGGCGGCCGAGTCTTCCGAACCCTGGCTGACCTACCGCCACTACAGCGAGGACGACGAGGTCGACGAGGGTGAGGTCGAGTACTACGCGCGTGGCATAGCCGGCGCCGACCTGGACCTGACGGCCCTGGTGTCGGATGTGGCGCTGCCGACTCCACGCCAGGCGCTGGAGAGGGCGCTCTACGATCGGCTGCTTGCCGACGCCGACCTGCACGCCCGGGTGCTTGGCGGCGTGCAGTTCGTGACGCAGACCGACTACTGGTACACGCCTGACAGCGTCCTGCTCATGTTGCTGCCCACCAGCGGCGTCCGCAGCTCGGGGTACTGGGTGGACTTCTTCGGTGCGCCCACTCGGGGGTACCAGCGGACGCTCGCCGAGGTGCTGGCGCAGTGGCGTCACCGGTGGGACGCCCGTCTGGTCGCGTCGTGGGGCACCATGCTGCAGTTCCAGGTGGGTCGTCGCCCGGCACCGGGTGACGAGGCGTGGACTGCGGCAGGCCAGCTCAAGGCGCTCGCTCCGAACCTCGACCTGAGCCGGTGGGAGGTCGCCGTTGCCTTGCCCGCCGGTGACGCGTGGTTCGTGCATAACCGGCCCTGACAGTGTCGACCAGACTGCGACCCTCGGCCGCTCGACCTGACACCTACGGTCGCCCTCGGCGACAAGCGCTTCCTGGCAGATCAGCACGACCGCGCGCCTCGCGGCATGACAGGGCTTCGGTCGCCGAGACTATAGGCGTTGAGGGTGTTGGGTGACGCGCTGGCGGCAGACGTTCATTGCCGCGACGGCCATGAATACTGCGGGACCGATCCGGACGCGATGGCGTTACCGGCAAGTCGGGGTCGGTGTACGCCGTTGAAAGATCAACCGCCGGTCCCGGGGTGCACCCGCTTTCTCAGGTTGGGCGGCGACCGTTCCGCCACCACCTTTCCGGCGGCGTCGTACCCGACCAAGACCGGCGGGTCGACGCTCTCGTTGGCGAGGTACCAGAAAAAGAACACGTCTTCGGCGCGTACGGCTGACCGCACGGACCCGTCGTGCAGTCGCAGTTCCGCCCGCACCGCATCCCCGGCGGCAGCCCACATCGTGTGTATTCCCCTGCCGTCCTCGGATCCGCCCATGGTGCTGAGCGGCTCCGTGCCCCGGTCCGCCGCGCCCGTGCACTGTCCCCCGGCAAGTTTGAAGCTTGTCGGGGCCGGCCGGTCGAGGTCACCGGGCGGCTCGAACAGGGGGGCTATGCAGGTGGTGCCGTCCTGGCCCTTGGCGGACCAGACGGACAGTACGGTGCCGTCCGGGCCCGGTGCTTGGGCCACTCGTCGTGCTGTCTGGACGTCCACCGCGCCCCCGGTTTCGGTCGCCCAGAACGACAACGGCTTAGTGAATGACTCGGGCAGCAGCCCTCCGGCGACGGCGATGCTCGCACCCGAAGCGACAAGGCCGGCAGTCAATGCGGCGGTAAACACGACCCGCCGCCTGTGCGACCGTGGAGGGGCCTCCGGGAGGTCGCCGGCGATGTTGATCAACAGGTGTGCCAGCGCTGCTTCCCGAGTCGAGGCAGGCCAGCGGTCATCGACTGCGGTAACCGGCCTGAGCTTCTCGACAATGATCATTATGTCGCGATCCTTGGTCATGCGGTGCCTCCTGCAGATGGCAGTGGACGTTGGGCAGCGTCGACGTGAGGCGGTGCGTCCGGCTCGCCGCTGGCGCGTAGTCGCCGCCGCGCCCTGAACAGACGTACATGGAAGGCCGGTAGTGAGCAGCCCGCCACCCGCGCCGCCTGCTCCGGGGTCAAGCCGTCCCAAGCGATCAGCAGCAGCGCCTCCCGCTCCTTCGGGGTCAGCGTCGCCAGTTGGGTCAGCACGGTAGCGCGCTCCGTGGCGAGAACATCGGCGGAAGCCGCCGGTTCCGCGACCTGCCGGAACCGCTCCAACTCGACGGCCACCCGTGCCTGCCGATGTCCCGATCGGCGCAGGTTGGAGATGGTGTTGCGGGCGACCACGAGCAACCAGGGCAAGGGGTCGTCCGGAACACTGGCGAGCTTCCGCCAGGCCACCAGGAACGTCTCCGACACCACATCCTGTGCGGAATCGGAGTCAAGGTGTCGCAACGCGTACGCCATCACCCGAGGTCCGTGTTCAGTCCACAGCTCCACGAACCGTTGTTCATGCCGCTCGGCTGTGTGCTCTTCTCTCACACCACGTAGTGTCCGGCCACACTTCGAAACTTACGGCGACAAGCTGCGAGAGAGTGAGCAGGTGCAGTTCACCCCGGGACGGTGGTCATGCGGCCTTCGCGCCTCGGCGACCCCAGCGCTGTTCGCGGTACTAAGCGATGAACTGTCAACGCACCCTTCTCGGCACGACAGGGCGGCGCCGAACGCGCACGGTCGGCGGCAGATCCGTGTACCCGAGCAAATGGTGCCGTTTGCCTGGTCGACTCGTCTCGGCGTCTGCGGAGGTTGTGGGTTGGACGCGCGTTGACCCAGCGCAGTGTGCCGAGGTTGGTGCCGTGGCGGGCGGTGACGGGGGTGTTGCCGGGGCGCGGAGGAACCGGCGGTGGCTGTCGTGGTCGCAGCCGCGGCCGGCGTAGACCTTGCGTGGGCGTCGGCGGAGTCGACCACGGACGCCGGGATCGGTGGGATCTTGTCGATCAGTGGGACGAGTTGGTGACTTGCGGGTGCCCGCCGGTGAGGATCACGGCCAGGGGGATCGCCACCGGCTCGGGCTGCTGCGGGGCGTCACTCGAGGCTGTTTGAAGCGCGTCAGACGATGAATTGCACTTCCGGGAAGGCCGGGTTCGGGCGGTTGAGCAGGTGTCCTCGGTGGCGTAGGTGCAGGTCGAAGAACGCGAGCGGGTACGCCTGCTGGATCCGCACCGCCCGGGCCGGGTCGAGGGTGCCGATCCAGCCGGCGAGGTCCTCGTCGCTCATCCCGATGATCCTCGCCAGTTGCGGGATCAGCCACTGGTGGTCGCAGTACGACGAGTGCGCCGCGCCGTCGGCCTGCACGTTGAGTCGCCATCCGCGCAGGTGCGACCAGAACTGCTCGACGCTTGGCTCGGCGGCCCGGGTGAACTCCGCGGTCATCAGCATGAACGGCCGGTCGAGGTCGGTGACCGGTGGCTGCGACTGCATCGGGCCGTCGAAGCCGAGTCCGGCCCGCACACGCCGGTCCTGGTTCATGACGAGAGCGGTCGCGGTCGCGCCCTTCGACCAGCCGAACATGCCGATGCGCCGCAGGTCGAGCGCGGCGCCCAGGCCGGCCGGCAGCGGACGCCGCTCGGCGTCGGGGTTGCGGCCGGCGGCGAGGTCCTCGATGCGGTCGAGGACGAACCGGATGTCGTGGGTGGAGTCCCATGGTGTGAACGACAGGTCGTTGGGGACCGTGAGCCGGCCGTCGGGGAACTCGCTGAACCCGTCGTACGTGTGATCCACCGTGACCACGACGTAGCCGTGGCTGGCGAGTTCCTGAACCACGATGGTGGCCTCGGCGCGGTGACCGTCGTTGCCGTGGGAGAACACGATCACGGGCAGCCGTCCGGGTGTCCGGAGTGCCGGAGCGCCCTCGTGGCCGGCCGTGAGGGGCGCCGCCGCGGCATCGGCGTCGAACCCGGCGGACACGAGCAGCGCACGTAGCGGCGCGGCGGGCATCCATGGCACTACCGGATGACGCCGGGCGTCCCGGGCGGCGGGGTACCAGACGCTGGCCATCAGTTCGCGATAGTGCCCGGGGCCGGCGACCGGATCCGGGCGGGATCTGTCGACGAGGTGCAGGGACACGGTGCCGGCACGGTGCGGCCCGGTGGGTGGGGGCAGCGTGAGCCGTGCCGGGCCACCCGGGGCCGCCGCCCAGCCGCGGCCGGCGTCGCCGAGCGGCACGGCGACCCCGGTTGCGAGCGCGGCTGCGAGCAGGTGTCGGCGGGTCAGTGTGATGGTCATCGGTCCTCCTGGGTGTCGGTGGTCTCGACCCGCGCGATGAGCTGCTTCAGCCGCCCGATCTCGTCGGCAAGCGCGGTGTTGCCGGCGGCGGTGAGCATGATCCAGGTACGGCCGCGCCGGCCGGCGTAGCCCTTCTCGACCTCGATCAGGCCGGCCACTTCGAGCACGCTCAGATGCTTGGAGAGGTTCCCGGCGGTCAGCTCCAGTTGGGTGCGCAAGTAGCCGAACTCGACCCGGCGCGCCTCGTGCGCGATGGTGAGAATCCCGAGCCGCACCCGCTGGTGCACTACCTCGTCCAGTCCGGTGACCGGGTGGGCGAATGGCTCGTGCGGGTCCGGGGTCACGGCCTCCGTGCTCACCGGTGCCGCCGGCGGGCCACCGCGAAGCCGACCGTGCCCAGCAGCAGCACGACGCCGTTGACGATTTGCTGCGGCAGGAACTCTCCCAGGATTCCCGCGTATCCCCAATTGGGGTGCCAGAAGAAGTTGATCGGCACCAGCACCAGCACCAGGTATCCGAGGGTGAACACCAGCAGTGCGACGTTGCGCTCCAGCCGGGCCAGCACCAGCAGCGCGACCCCGATCGTGCCGGCCGGTGCGACCAGACGGTCCAGCAGCATCACCCAGTCCGGGAGCGGGTCGGTCGGACCCGGGTGGTTGGCCAGATACAGGCGCACCAGCAGCCACGCGGCGGTGAACAGGACGGTCAGGGCGACGCCGGTGAGCGCGTACGGCAACACCCGGGCGCCCAGCCCCCGTGCCCGGGTCACCCGCACCGCGTACACGGCGATCGCCGTGTACGCCAGTAGCAGCGCCGGCGGCCAATAGAACATCGCGCCCTCCCGCCGGATGTGGCACATGGAGCTGCCGTCCACGTTGTTGATCCACGCGCTCGCGGACCCGCAGTCGGCGTAGAGGGAGTACCAGTCGATCGGGATCGCCGCGAACGTCACCGCGGTCAGCACCAGCAGCGCGACCCAGGTCACCCGCTGGTCAAGCCGCACCCGGTGGGCGAGGGTGCGCACGTCCGACAGTAGCCGGCGGGGATCACCGCTGGCGGGTACCGAATCAGTGGTCATGCCAATAGGTTTCCACAGCAAACCTATCTCCGCTAGTACTATCTTCGACGGCTACCGCACAACGCCCCGCAGCAGCAGCGGCCCGCGTGGGCCTCGGCTCCGCGCGAGGGCGCGACACTTCGGTCATCGCACCGACACCTGGATCAAGATCAGATATCCGCTCATCGGCAGATCCGTGCACGTCAGCTGGCGGCGCGCGAACTCTCCGAGCATCTGACCGAGGCGGCACTCGGGGTGTAGATCCAGCCCTCCGCAGGACACAACCCCTCACGGTGCGCCGGCTGGCCCGTACGGCCGGCATCCCGGCCGTGGCTAGGCCAACCGCAACCACCATCTGACCAATAAGCCATGAAACGTGAGTTGGTGTCGTCGCCGCGTGAAATCGGACCCTGCTGGGGCGTCTGAATTTGGACCCCTTTGCCTGTATGTGACCTTACTCAGTCGTTGGTCTTGGTGGCTGAGGGGACGCGGCCGAGGTCGCGGTCTTTGAGTCGGTAGCTGTCGCCCTTCATGGAGATGACTTCGGCGTGGTGGACGAGGCGGTCGATCATGGCTGCGGCGACGACATCGTCGCCGAAGACTTCGCCCCAGCGGCCGAAGGGCTTGTTGCTGGTGACGATCAGGCTGGCTCGTTCGTAGCGGTTGGAGACGAGTTGGAAGAACAGGTTGGCGGCTTCGGCTTCGAAGGGGATGTAGCCGACCTCGTCGACGATTAGCAGTGGGATCCGGCCGAGTTTGACCAGTTCGTCTTGCAGGCGGCCGGTGTGGTGGGCGTCGGCGAGGCGGGACACCCATTGGGCGGCGGTGGCGAACGCGACTCGGTGTCCGGCTTGGCAGGCCCGGATCCCGAGGCCGATGGACAGGTGGGTCTTGCCGGTTCCGGGCGGGCCCAGGAAGACGACGTTCTTTTTCGACGCCACGAAGTCGAGGGTGCCGAGGTGGGCGATCGTCTCCCGCTTCAGAGAGCGTTGGTGGTCGAAGTCGAACTCTTCCAGGCTCTTGCGGGCCGGGAATCTCGCGGCCCGGATGCGGCCCTCACCGCCGTGAGCCTCCCGGGCGGCAACCTCACGTTGCAGGCAGGCGGCGAGGAACTCCTCATGCGTCCACGACTCGGCCCTGGCTCGCTTGGCCAGGCGTTCCACCGACGCGGCGAGGGAGGGTGCTTTCAGTGCGCGGGTGAGGAACGCGATCTCCGAGGTGACGTTGCGGCTGGTCTTGGTGGCCATCACGCGGCCACCTCGACGTCGAGGCCGAACATCCGGTCGTAGTCGGCCAGTTGGCGGTGCTCCACCTCGGTCGTGACCGCTGGCGTCGGTGCCTGTCGGGCAGCGGTGCGCAGGTCAGCGGCGGCCTGGCGGTGAGCCGGGTCGGTGATGCTCTGATGCTTCGCCCAGCACCGGTCGTGCTGGGCGACCTGTCGGCTGTCGCAGAACACCTGCACCCGATCGCAGTCGGCTGTGACCTCGACGCGGCGGCCGACCACCGCCGGGTGCACCGAGTAGTCGTTGCCGTCCAGGCGAACGTAGTGATCCCGGGGCAGGCGGGTGGTTTGCCGCCAACCGACCACCGGCGCCACCGGCGGCAGTGGCAGCATCGCCTGCCGGTCGGAGTCCCACCGATCCACCGGCCGGCAACCCAGCATCCGATGTCGGCGGTGGTTCGCCCGCACCAACCAGTCCGCCAACTGGGCGTTGAAGTCCTGCGGTGAGCCGAACCGGCGCCCGGGCAGGAACGACGTCTCCAGATATCCGTTGGCGCGTTCGACCAGGCCCTTGGCCTCAGGGTCCGCCGGCCGACACTGGATCACGCGGATGCCGAGAGTGCCGCGGAAGGCGTTCATCGCCTCGGTCAGTGCCGAGCCCAAGCGGAGTCACTCACCTCCTGTTTTGGAGGCGATGACCACCGACCCGCGCGATCGCAAGCACATGCCGCGCTCTGCGCGCCGACCGAGTCGCAGATCAGTTGGCGGACGAGTGTCGCGCATCTGTTGACGGAGGACACAGCCGGTCGTCTTCTGTCTAGTCCCACCACATGCTTGACGGATACGTCCCAGGACATGATTGACGTTCGGTCTAGAACATTGTCCTGATGAGGGCGGGCGTTCAGAGA
>NZ_JBFABB010000194.1:0-8693 GCF_040640035.1 Micromonospora sp. NPDC023633
CGGTGAGCCGGTTGGCACGCCGCCGCACCACCTCGATGCCCAGGGCCTCGACCCGGTCGGCGATCCGCCGGCCGTGCGGGTGGTCCAGCGCGGCCGGCGTGGCGAAGACCCGGCGCGGCGTCCACCGCCGCGCCGGCCGCGCCGGAGGCGCCAGCCCGGCCAGGTCGCGGGTCGGCACCTGCTCGCCGCTGGCGTCGTGCGGCGCGGGGGGTACGTCGACGGCCAGCGGCTCGTCGACGTCCACCGGCTCGGCGTCCGGCCTCATCCGCGCCGGTTACCCGCCCGGCCGGTCGGCAATCCCGGGACGGTCAGCCGCGCGTCGGTGCCCCCTGCGCCCCGGGTCCGGGTCCGCCGGGTTTCGCCGCCGGCGCCAGCCGGGCGTCGAGGGCGTCGAGGTCGGGGACGAACCACACGTGGCCGGACCGGTTCGATTCCTCCACGAGGGCGCGCAGGGCCGAGCTGGCCGCGAGGTGCCGGCTGATGTCGCCCACGACGACCAGGCGGATCCGGTAGTTGACGAACTTTTGCATGACCTCGCCGGCGAAGCGGGTGCCGAGGGAGAAGAAGGAGGCATCGAGCCGGCTCGCCGGCACGGCGACCACCTGGGCGCCGAGGAAGGCCGAGCCGATCAGGTCCAGCGCGTCCTGCTCGGTGGCCACCGGCGGGCCGGCCGGGTCGCACACCAGCACCGGCACCCCGGCCCGCTCCTGGATGACGTCAGGCACCGTCGGCCTCCCCGGTGAGCAGACCGTTGTCGCCGTCGAGCACGGAGTCGACCAGGCGCAGCACGTCGGCGGTGGCCGAGGCGCCGCCCAGGATCACGATCTTCATACGGTTCCGCTCCTCGTCGTGGACGGTCTGGATGCGCAGCGGGTGCGCGGGGTGGTGGGTGGTGTTCGCCGCGGCCAGGACGAGCGTGGCCAGCCGGTCGGCCGCGGCCCGGTCGACGCCGTCGATCTGCAGGATGCTCGAGACCTCCACCGCCGCGCCGCCGGCGGGTGCCGGTCGGCCGGTCAGCGCGTCGAGGTCGGCGCGGGCGATCCGGTACTGCTTGCCGATCCGCACCGCCCGGAGCCGGCCGGCGCGGATGTAGCCGCGCACGGTGCGCACATGCAGGCCCAGCCGCTCGGCCACCTGCTCGACCGAGTACATTTCTTCACTCATCGCTCCCTAATCTAGTCCAGAAAGGGAAGGATAGGGAAGCCGCTGCGGCGCGGGTGTCGTTCCCACCCGCGCCGGTGGCAGCCCTCGTCGCGCGGCGGCACGCCTCGGCGGCCGCCACCTCGATGTCGTGCCGTCAGGGGCGGTTACGCAGGCGGGTCCGCACCGCGTCGACGTAGGTGTCGCGGGAGGTGGGGCCGCCGAAGCGCAGCCGGTCGTACGGGCTGAACGCGGGCATCAGGGCGTCCAGTTCGTCGACCAGCGCGCAGAGGCGCAGCGCCGTGCCGGCGTCGGTCGGGTCGGCGTCGAGGTCCGCCAGCGCCGCCCGGATGGCCGCCACCAGCTCGTCCTTGCGCCGGATCGTGGCCGGGGCGACCGACCGCAGGCAGACGTACCGGCCGCTGAGATAGGCGTCCCACTCCGCGGCGCCGACGCTCTCCTCGACCCAGTGGCCGGTGAACCACGCCTCCAGCGCGTCCGTCCCGCCGGCCCGCTCGGCGAGCGCGAGCAGGTCCACGGGCACCATCTCCGCGCCGTCGGAGCGCAGGTATCCCGGCAACGGAAGCCGCCGGTCGAGCATCAGCCGGCGTACGTCGTCCGCGTCGCACCCGCGTGCGGCGCACAGCTCGTCGAGCACCGCGAACTGCGCGCTCACGTACGCGTCGTCCGCCGCCGTCATCGGATGGTCGCCGTTGACCTGCCGATACCGTTCCGCCACCCACCGTCTGAGCCGCATCCGAGCCCCTCCTGCCCACGTCGTCGGGGCGGAACGGTAGCGGCCGGACGGTTCGGCGCCGGCCGAACGTTCCGTGGATATCCGTTGCGGTCACCGTCCAGACCCGCCTACCGTCATCGACGCAAGGTCAACCGAACGACCCAGGGGAGTACGCCGTGTCGCAGCGCACCCGCACCGACGCCGCGTGGCCGACGCCGCGCGGTGGTGCCCCGCTGCCCACGGGCAGACGATCCTGCGGGCAGCACCGTCCCGAGCAGGGGCGGCAGCCGGGGTGGCGGCGCGTCTAGCGCCAGCGCGTACGCGCAGCCGCCCACCCCACCGGGGACCGGGCGGCTTTTTCGTCCACCCGATCGCCATCCTTCCCGCCCCGGCCGCGCCCCGGCGACGTCGCCCCGTTCTCAACTCCACAGTGGAAGTGACACCGCGGTCGCCCCGCCTCGGGCCGGCCGTGAGACGACACGTCACCGGGACGAGGGAGCTGGCTGACCCGCTCGCCTTGGGCGCGGGAGACACGGGGTTCGATTCCCCGGTCCCGGACGGCAGGACAGGGCGTCGACCCTGTCCTGACACGGGCCGTTGGAGCAACGGTGCTGATCGCCGGTGCGAATCCGGCCAACCGCTCCACCCGTCGGCCCACGCCCGGCGGGCCGGCCGCGCGCTGGGCGCGGAGTGGCCGTGCAGGCCGCTCTCGCCGGGTTCGATTCCCGGGCGGTCGTCGATCCTTCCGGTCCCGCCGCGACGGCGACGACCAGCCGACGACACGAGGAGACGACGATGAGTTACACCCCGCTCGCGGGCACCCGCGCGCCGGTCCGGGTCTGGACCGACCCGTACGGCATCGAGCCGCAGGCCGCCCAGCAGCTGCGCAACATCGGCGCCCTCCCGTGGGTGGAGGGTGTCGCGGTCATGCCCGACGTGCACTTCGGCAAGGGCGCCACGGTCGGCTCGGTCATCGCGATGCGGCAGGCCGTCTCGCCGGCGGCGGTCGGCGTCGACATCGGCTGCGGCATGTCGGCGGTCCGCACCTCGCTGACCGCCGCCGACCTCCCGGACGACCTGGCCGGGCTGCGCTCGGCGATCGAGGCCACGATCCCGGTCGGGTTCAACCAGCGGGAGAAGCCGGTCGACCCGCGCCGGGTCCGTGGGCTGGAGCAGGCCGGCTGGGACGACTTCTGGCGCCGGTTCGCCGACCTCGACCGGCGGGTGGCGCAGCTGGAGACCCGGGCCCAGCGGCAGATGGGCACGCTCGGCGGCGGCAACCACTTCATCGAGGTCTGCCTGGAGCAGGGCGGCGCCGACGAGGGACGGGTGTGGCTGATGCTGCACTCCGGCTCCCGCAACATCGGCAAGGAGCTGGCGGAGCGGCACATCGCGGTCGCCCGGCGGCTGCCGCACAACACCGACCTGCCCGACCGGGACCTCGCGGTCTTCCTCGCCGGCACGCCGGAGATGGACGCCTACCGTCGGGACCTGTGGTGGGCGCAGGAGTACGCGCGGCGCAACCGGGCGGTCATGCTCGCCCTGCTCTGCGGGGTGGTGCGGGAACAGTTCCCGCAGGTGAGCTACGACGAGCCGATCAGCTGCCACCACAACTACGTGGCGGAGGAGAGCTACGACGGCGTCGACGTGCTGGTCACCCGCAAGGGCGCGATCCGGGCCGGTCGGGGGGACCTGGGCATCATCCCGGGGTCGATGGGCACCGGCTCGTACGTCGTGCGGGGCAAGGGGAACCCGGACGCGTACTGCTCGGCGTCGCACGGGGCGGGGCGGCGGATGTCGCGGGCGCAGGCGAAGCGGACGTACAGCACCGCCGACCTGGCCGCGCAGACCGCCGGCGTGGAGTGCCGCAAGGACGCCGGGGTGGTCGACGAGATCCCCGGCGCGTACAAGGACATCACCCAGGTGATGGCGCAGCAGGAGGACCTGGTCGAGGTGGTGGCGCACCTCAAGCAGGTGGTCTGCGTGAAGGGATGACCGCCGGCCGGCGCCCGGGAGGGGTGGGCGCCGGTCGTGCGCCCCGGCGGCTCGCGCGGCGCCCGCCCCGCCCCGGGCGCCGGCCCCGCGCGGTGGGAGTCCCCCCGTTTGGGTCGGCCCGCGATCGATACCCGTAGAGTCTCGCCGTGACCGAGATCGACGTACAGGTCGACCTGTTCCACCCGGCGGACCGGGTGTGGCGCGCATTGACGGATCGCGCGCTGCTCGCCCGGTGGTTCACCGAGGTCGAGCCGATGGCCGGGGCGCGCGGCCGGTTGCTGCTGTTCACCGCGGGCCTGCCCGGGTTCGACGCCGCCGTCGACGCGGAGGTGACCGAACGGCGGGAGCCGGAGCTGATCGCGTTGCGGTGCCTCGAGGGCGGCCGGCGCAGCCGGTTGGCCTGTGCCGTCGCCCCCACCACCGAGGGGTGCCGGCTGTCGGTCCGCGAGGTGCTGGAGCACGGCAGCTGGTCCGACGAGCAGCGCGAGCGCCGCGAGGAGTCGTACCGGCAGGCGTTGACGGGGCGGCTGCCAGCGATCCTCGACTGGCTGGCCTTCCGGCAGGTCGACCTGCGGCGGGGCGAGGCCGGAATGACCGCCGAGATGCCGGTGACCGAGGCGGTCGGCGACGAGCCGACACGGGCCGGCCGTCGCCGCTGGCCGCTGCTGGTCGCGGCGCTGGCCGGCGTCGTGCTGGCCGCCGGGGCCGCGGTGTGGGCGGTGCTGCCGGCCGAGCCGGACCCCGTCGCCGGCCCCGAGTCGGCGACGTCGCCGACCGCCACGACCACCGCGAGCCGTACGGCGCGCCCGACCCCCTCCGCCCGCCCCACGCGGAGCGCCACGCCGGCCCCCTCCCGCCCCAGCCGGACGCCCTCGGCGACCCCCTCGGCGACGCCCTCGCGTACGCCCACCTCGAGCGCGCCGTCGGCCCCCGCCGTGACCGCCCGCTACGAGACCGTGTCGACGCGGCTCCTCGGCTACACGGGCGAGGTGGTCGTCGACAATCCAGGCAGCGCGGTGGTGAACGGCTGGCGGGTGGTCGTCACGCTGGCCGAGGGCGGCACGCTCACCGACGTCAGCGGGGCCGAGTGGCGCCAGGACGGGCAGGTCGTCACCTTCACCGGGCCGCCCGTGCCGGCCGGCCGCTCGCGGAGCTTCACGTTCGCCGTCCGCGACGTCGACCAGCTCACCAGGGCGCCCGAGGACTGCTCGCTGGGCGACGACCCGTGCGCGGGCCTCTGACGCCGTCGCCGGCGTAGCGCGTGCCCGTCGCACCGGGCCCGCGCTGTTAGGATGGGCGCGAGTGATCGGAAGAGGGAGACCAGACGTGGCGGGTGACGACGACATTTCCGGGTGACACCGGAAGTGCCCGGCCACCGGCAGGCGTTCGACCGCCGCCGTCGTGGCCACGGGCCGTCGTTCCCCGAGTCCCGTCCCAGGGCGCCCGGCGCGCCCGCGTCACCCCGAGGGTTTCCGCATGTCCGATGCGTTCATCATCTGTTCGCGCCTTTCCTTCTCCTGGCCGGACGACACCCCGGTCTTCGAGGAGCTGTCGTTCACCGTGGGCGCCGGCCGCACCGGCCTCGTCGCGCCGAACGGCGCCGGCAAGACCACGCTGCTCAAGCTGATCGCCGGGGAGCACCAGCCCACCGGTGGCTCCGTGACCGTCGACGGGGTGCTCGGCTACCTGCCGCAGAGCCTCCCGCTGGCCGGCGACCTGACGGTGGCCGAGGTCATGGGGATCGCGCCGGTGCTCGGGGCGCTGCACGCCATCGAGTCCGGGGACGGCGCCGAGGAGCACTTCACCACGGTCGGCAACGACTGGGACATCGAGGAGCGCACCCGCGCCCAGCTGGACCGGCTCGGCCTCGACGACGTGGCCCTCAGCCGGTCCCTGCACACCCTCAGCGGCGGTCAGGTCGTCTCCCTCGGCCTGGCGGCGCAACTGCTGCGGCGGCCCGACGTGCTGCTCCTCGACGAGCCCACCAACAACCTGGACCTCGACGCCCGCCGCAGGCTCCACGCCGCGCTGGAGGGCTGGACCGGTTGCCTGCTGCTGGTCAGCCACGACCGGGCGTTGCTGGACCGGATGGACCGCATCCTCGAACTCGACCGCAGCGAGATCCGCTCCTACGGCGGGAACTTCACCGCGTACGAGGAGGCGGTGCGCGCCGAGCGGGAGGTCGCGGAGAAGAACGTCCGCCACGCCGAGCAGGAGGTCAAGCGGGAGAAGCGGGAGATGCAGCAGGCGCGCGAGCGGGCCGAGCGCCGGGCCGGCAACGCCGCCCGCAACCTCAAGAGCGCCGGCCTGCCGAAGATCTTCGCCGGCACGATGAAGCGGGGCGCCCAGGAGTCGGCGGGCCGGTCGAACGAGACGCACGCCGCGCGGGTCAGCGACGCCAGGGCCCGGCTCGACGAGGCGGGCCGGGCCCTGCGCGAGGAGCAGCGGATCACGCTGGAGCTGCCCGGCACCAACCTCCCGGCCGGTCGCACGGTCTTCCACGGCGAGGGCATGCAGGTCCGCTACGGCGACCGCGCCCTGTTCGCCGGTGACGGCGTGGACCTCACGATCCGGGGGCCCGAGCGGATCGCGCTCACCGGTCCGAACGGCGCCGGCAAGTCCACTCTGCTGCGCGTGCTCGACGGCGAGGCGCAGCCGGCGGAGGGCCGGATCAGGCGGGCCGACGGCCGGATCGCGTACCTGTCCCAGCGGCTGGACCTGCTGGACCTCGACCGCACGGTGGCGGAGAACCTGGCCGCGTACGCGCCCGCGACGCCGGAGGCGCAGCGGATGACCCTGCTCGCCCGCTTCCTGTTCCGGGGCGCCCGCGCCCACCTCCCGGTCGGGGCGCTCTCCGGCGGCGAGCGGTTGCGCGCCACCCTGGCCTGCGTGCTGTTCGCCGAACCGGCACCGCAGTTGCTCCTGCTGGACGAGCCGACCAACAACCTGGACCTGGTCAGCGTCGCCCAGTTGGAGAGCGCGCTCGACGCGTACGAGGGCGCGTTCGTGGTGATCAGCCACGACGAGCGGTTCCTCGCGGCGATCGGCGTGGACCGCTGGCTGCGGCTCGCCGACGGCCGGCTGCGGGAGACCGGGGCCCCCGGCGGGGACTAGGTCGGACCGCTCGGGGATGACGTGCGGGATCCCGCGCCACCCACCCGGGCCCGGCCGATGGCCTCTCCATCCTGCGCACCCGGCCCGGCGCATCGTCAACGACCAACCACCACAAGACAGGACACGCCCCCTACTAGGCTGTGTCTGTGCAGGCGGTGGCGTTGGTGACGGGGTCTGTGTCGGGGATCGGGGCGGCGACGGCGCGGCGGTTGACGGCGGACGGGATGACGGTAGCGGTCCATTCGCGGTCCAGTCGCTCAGCTGGGATGGCGTTGGCCAAGGAGCTTGGCGGGTCGTATCACCAGGCTGATCTCGCTGACGACGTGGCGGCCGCTGGGTTGGTGCCGCGTGTGCTGGAGCAGCATGGGCGCCTCGACGTACTGGTGAACAATGCCGGCATCAGCTGGCCGGTGCCGCATGCGGATCTATCGGGGTTGACCGCTGAGGATTGGCGCCGGCTGCTCGATGTGAACCTGATCGCCCCCTGGTTGTTGTGTACGGCGGCGTTGCCGGCGCTGCGGGAGTCGGGCGGATGCATCGTGAACGTGACCAGCCATGCCGGGGTCCGGCCGAAGGGAAGCTCGATCGCGTACGCCGCCAGCAAGGCCGCGCTCAACCATGTGACGAGGTTGCTGGCGGCGGCGCTCGGACCCGATGTTCGCGTCAACGCGGTGGCTCCCGGGCTCGTCGACACGCCGCTCACTGCCGACTGGACTGACGCGCAGAAGCTGTGGAAAAGCTCGAGCCCGATGCGCCGGGCCGCTCAGCCCTCTGACGTGGCGGACCTGATCTCCATGCTTGTCCACCACTCGTACGTCACCGGCGAAGTGATCCTCCTAGACGGAGGTCTGAACCTCCGCTGACTCTGTCGGCGGGTCCAGCGACGTGGCAGGAAGGCGAACTGCCGCTCACCGTTGCTCGTGGCGGGCCGGCCGGTGGGCGCGGTTCAGGGTCGTGCCGGCGTGAGGGTGACGGGCACCGCGACGATGTGCCGGCGCGTCCCGTCTGCCGCCGAGACCTCGTACGCCTCGATCGTGCCGGGTTGCTCCCGCTCCACCTGGTAGGCGACGGCGACCCGGAAGTCGCCCCGGCAGCCGGTGCCGCAGGTGGCCGTGGTGAAGGTGGTCGCCACCGTCCGGCCGGCGGCGTCGAGCACCCGGACCGTGACGGTGGCCTCGAACACGTCGGCGGTGCCGGTGACGGTGACCGGGCTGCCGACCCGTGCGCCGATGGCGGGGCCGGTGACCACGACCGGCTGCAGCAGGTCCGCGTAGTCGGCCCGGCCGACCGGGGGACCGGCGGCGAGGCGGACCTGCCGCACGGTGGGGAACTGGGTGAGCGTGTAGACCACCTGCGCCTCGCGCAGCCGCCGCGCCACGGCGTCGCCACCGGCCGGGGCGGGCGCGACCGTGGCCACGCCGTCGGCGATGCCGGTGACCTCGCCGCCGGCCAGCAGGGTGGTCAGCCCGGTGGCGGCCTCCACCGGCGTCGGGCCGGCGGCCAACTCGGTCAGCGCCAGGCGGGACGTCGCCACCGTAGCCGGCCGGGTACGCCGGGTCGGCGCGATCCGCCCGTGGCGGACGTACCACAGCTCGACGGTCACCGTCCGGGGGCGCGCCGGCCCGGCGGTGGTCGGCGCGGGCGGCACGGGCGGCGCGGAGCGGCTCGGCCCGGCCGGCGGTCGCGGCGCCGTGCTCGGCGGCGGGGG
>NZ_JBFABB010000195.1:0-8544 GCF_040640035.1 Micromonospora sp. NPDC023633
CGTCCTGTTCGCCATGCTCCGCGACAAGATCCCTTACCAGCCACGCCCGACCAGCCCCGTCCCCGCTTGACGAAACCCATAGGGACACCCCCCCCCGGAGGCGGGTGCGTGCGCCGTCGGGCGACGGGCGGGACGGCCGGCGGGCGGTCACGCCTCGCGCGGCCGGGCCCGTCGGTCCGCTACCGTGCCTCGGCCGCCATCGCCCGGCGCAGGCTCAGCGGGCGCATGTCCGTCCACACCGAGTCGATGTGCTCCAGGCACCGGGCCCGTGGCCCGACGAAGCCGCCGTCCCGCCAGCCCGCCGGGAGCTCCCGTCCGTCCGGCCAGATCGAGTACTGCTCCTCGTCGTTGACCACGACCCGACAGACGTCGGCCGTCTCCGCCTGCTCCACCGTCACCGTTCTCCTCCTCGCACGTCGGACACCATGGCCAGGGCCCGGTCGATCCCGGCGATCCCGGCGGTCAGCTCCTCCTCCGTGATGGTCAACGGGGGGAACAGGTGCAGCCGGTTGCCCGCCGCCAGCGGCCAGACGCCCTGCCGCTTGCACGCGGCCATTACGGCGGCCATCTCGGGCGCCAGCGCCCCCGGAGCCGCGTAGGGCGCCAGCGGCTCGCGGGTCGCGCGGTCGCGGACCAGTTCCACGGCCCAGGCCAGGCCGACGCCGCGTACGTCGCCGACGACCGGGTGGCGTTCGGCCAGCTCGGCCAGCGCCGGGCCCACCAGGTCCCGGCCGAGCGTGGCCGCCCGGTCGACCAGGTTCTCCTCCCGCAGCACGCGCAGCGCCGCCACGATGGAGGCGCAGGCCAGCGGGTGCCCGGAGTAGGTGAGCCCGCCGGGGTAGCGGCGGTGCGCGAAGTGGGCGGCCACCGCGCGGGACAGCAGCACCCCGCCCACCGGCACGTAGCCGGAGTTGACCCCCTTGGCGAAGGTCATCAGGTCGGGCACCACGCCCCAGAGGTCACTGGCGAACCAGCGACCGCACCGACCGAAGCCGGTCATCACCTCGTCGGCGATCAGCAGGATCCCGTACTCGTCGCAGAGCCGACGCACGCCGGCCAGGTATCCGTCCGGCGGGACCAGCACGCCGTTGCTGCCCACCACCGGCTCGACGAGGATCGCGGCGATGGTGTCCGGGCCCTCGTACCCGACGATCCGGCGCAGGTGCTCCAGCGCCCGGTCGCACTCCTGCGCGGCGTCGCGGGCGTGGAACTCGCTGCGGTACAGGTACGGGCCCATGAAGTGCACGGCGCCGCCGCTGGCGGTGTCCACCGGCCAGCGGCGCGGGTCGCCGGTCAACGCCAGCGCCCCCGCCGTGGCGCCGTGGTAGGACCGGTAGGCGGCGAGCACCTTCGGCCGTCCCGTGACCACCCGCGCCATCCGCACCGCGTGTTCCACGGCCTCCGCGCCGCCGGTGGTGAACAGGACCGTCTCCAGGTCCCCCGGTGCCACGTCGACGATCGCCCGGGCCGCCTCGTCGCGGATGTCGACCGCGAACGACGGCGCGATCGTGCACATCCGCCCCGCCTGCTCGGTCACCGCCGCGACGAGGGCGGGGTGCTGGTGCCCGAGGTGCAGGTTGCCCATCTGGGCGTGCAGGTCGAGCCACCGGTTGCCCTGGTCGTCCCAGAACCAGCTGCCCGCGCCGCCGGCGACGCGGACCGGGTCGATCTCCTCCTGGGCGGACCAGGGGTAGAAGACGGGCCGCCCGGTCACGACGCCCGCCGTTCGCGGACCAGGTCGACCTGCTCGCCCAGTGTCGGCGCGGCGAAGACGTCCTGCAGGGAGAGCCGGACCTGGTACGCCTTGCGGATGCGGCTGATCAGGCGGATCGCGAAGAGCGAGTCGCCGCCCAGGTCGAAGAAGTCGTCGGCGGGATCGACGGCGTCGACCTGGAGCAGGGCGGCCCAGATCCGCCCGACCTGGTCGAGCAGATCGGCGCGGTCGTCGTCCACCTCGGACCCGTGGTCGGTCGCCACGGTGGCCGGCTCCGCCGTGGCCGCCGGTCCCGTCGCCGTCGCGGCGGCCCGCTCCCCGGCGGCGGTGGCGGGCGGCACCAGTTCCAGCCGACCCGCCGTGGTCCACCGCACGGTCGCGCCGGTGTCCCGCATCCGTGCGTCCGGCGTCCCGGCGTACGGGTCGTCAACGTCGCCGGCGCCGCTGACCCAGAGCCGGCCGGCGGTGTTGACCGGCACCGGCCGGGCGCGGTCGTCGAGCACGTAGCAGCGGGCCACGGACGGCAGGCCGTCCCGCCCGGCCAACTCGTCCGGCAGCCGCGCCGGGTTCCAGCCGTCGAGCACCGCGCGCAGCTCCCGCCGGGGCATGACGGACAGCTCGCCCACCCGCCGCTCCTGGTCGGAGACGAGCTGGTCGAGCACGGTCAGCAGCGAGTCGAGGATCCGCTGGACCGTGGCCCGGTCGAACAGGGCGAGCCGGAAGTCGAGGCTGCCCACCATCCGGTCCTCGCCGACCTGGTTCACGGCCAGCGCCAGGTCGTACTTCGCCGAGGTCCACTCCGGCGGTTCCAGCCGGACCGCCTCGACCTCGCCGAGCCGGAACCGGTCCGGCACCGCCCGGCCGAACCGGACGCAGGCCTGCACCAGCGCGGAGACCGCCGGGTCGCGGCGCGGACGGAGCTCGCCGACCAGCGTGTCGAAGGGCACCCGGCGCAGCTCCAGCGCGGTCAGCACGGCGCCGCGTACGTCGTGCAGGAACTGGGCCACGGTGGCGTCCCGGTCGACCCGGACCCGCACCGGCAGCAGGTTGACCAGGCAGCCGATCAGGTCGCGGGTCGAGGGGTCGTCGCGTTGCAGGCTCGGCGTGCCGATCAGCAGGTCGTCGCCCGCGCCGTACGCGCTCAGGGTGCGGGCGAACGCGGCGGTCAGCAGGGTGAACGGGCTGGTCCGCGCGGCGGCGGCGGCCGCCACCAGCCGGGCGGCGAGCGCGTCGTCGACGGTGAAGCGCACCGATCCGCCCCGGTGGTCGAGCACCGGCGGGCGGGGCCGGTCCGTCGGCAGGGTGATCACCTGCGGGGCCCCGTCCAGGTACCGCCGCCACCGGGCGAGCTGGTCGGCCATGCCGGGTCCGGCCAGCTCGGCCTGCTGTCGGCGGGCCACGTCGGCGTACCGGCCCGGCACGTCCGGCAACCGGACCGGCTCCCGGAGCGCGTAGGAGGGGTAGAGCCGGGCCAGTTCGGCGAAGAAGATCTCCGCCGCGGTCGGGTCGGCCGCGACGTGGTGGACCACCAGCAGCAACGCCGTCCGGCCGCCGGGCAGCAGCACGGTCGCGACCCGGATCGGCCACTCCCGGCCGAGGTCCCACCGGCGGTCCCGGAAACCGGTCACCCGCTCGTCGCTCGCCCAGCCGTCGGCGGGCGCGTCCGTGAGGTCCAGCCGCGCGATGGTCAGCGGCGCCGCCGGGTGGATCCGCTGGACCGGCTCCTCGTCGATCTCGACGATGGTGGTCCGCAACGCCTCGTGCCGTCGGACGATCTCGTCGACCGCCGCGTGCAACGCGCCGGTGTCCACCGGCCCGGTCAGTTCCACGGCCGCGTCGAGGTGGTACGCCGCCCCGCTCGTGCCCGCCTGCTCGGCCAGCCAGATCGCGCGCTGCGCGACCGAGAGCGGGGCCGTCACGTCGTCGGGTCCGGCGTCGTCGTCCCGCCGTTCGGGCGCCACCGCGCGGGGCAGCTCCAGCGTCGGGGCGGCGTCGGCGTCGTGCCGCACCGTCAGCACCGGCGCGACGTCCCGCACCACGGTCAGCGCGTTGTCGGCGTCCGCCCCGGTGATCGCCAGCCGGATCCGGTCGCCCGCCGCGAAGCGGTACGCGATCGGGTGCAGCTCGATCTCCAGGCGGGAGTCGTCGGACCCACCGTGGACCTGGCCGCAGCCCTCGGTGACGTACAGCGAGGTGCCGTCGGGGGCGACCGACTCCAGGAAGGCGAAGACGTCCGCCGGGCCGTCGGTGGCGCTGGCCGAGAGCCGCAGCACCGGGGCGCCGACCAGCTCGACCGCCTCGGTCAGTGGCTGGGAGGTGTAGCACAACGCCCGGGTGTCGTTGTGGGTCATGTCCGGTCGCTGGAAGGGCGAGCCGTAGCCGCTGGCCCACCGGCTGGTCTTGCCGGACGTGGTGGCGTAGTCCACCTCGTACCGGCGGGCCTCGCCGGCCCGGGATTCGCGCCCCAGCTCGCCGGTCGGGCCGAGGTGCCACGTGCCGGTCGTCGCCGGCTGCGGCGGCCAGGACCGGGCGGTGCGCCACGCGTCGGCGCCCAGCACGTGGTACCGGACGGCCGGACCGTCCATGATCCCGGTGTCCCTGCCCCGCAACCAGTGGTCGAACCAGCGCAGGTGCTCGTCGGCCAGGTTGTATCCGGCGCCGCCCAGCACACCCCCGGTGTGCGCCCAGGGGCCGATGACCACCCGGTGCGGCACGGTCAGCCGGCGGGCCCACTCGGTCGCGTCGCGCGCCCAGACGTCGTGCCAACCGCCCAGGTGGTAGACGGCGACACCGGAGGCGTTGATCGCCTCCAGCAGCGCCGACGGGCTGCGGGTCAGGTACGCCGCCTCGCCGGTGTCGGCCAGCCGGGACTCGCGTCCGGGCAGGCCGGCGAACATCGTCCGGACGTCGCGGTTCGGCACGTGCTGGGCGCGGGCGGCGGCCAGCAGGAGGCCGTCCGGGTCCTCGTCGAGGGGGGCGACCGGGCCGCGCAGGTCGAGCTCGCGCACGTCCTCGCCCCAGGCACGGGCGAAGTCGTCCCGGAACACCCCGCCGTCCCAGGCGAAGCGGTACAGGTCGAACAGCGCCATCTGCGGGAAGATCGCCACCAGGTGCGGCGGGGCGGTGCTGGCGGCGAGGTACTGCGACACCCCGAGGTAGGAGCGGCCGAACATGCCGACCCGGCCGTCGCACCAGGGCTGGGCGGCGATCCACTCGGTGACGTCGTACGTGTCGGTCGCCTCGGCCGTGCCGAACGGACCGTCGCTGGTGCCGAACGACGCGCCGCTGCCCCGGCTGTCCACCACCACCACGACGTAGCCCCGGGCCAGCAGGCGCTGCGCGACCGGGAAGGCCCGCAGCGTCACCTCCCCGGGAGCCACCTCGGCCACCCCGAGATCCTCGATGTCGGTGAGGTCGACGTCCGCCAGCTCGGCCCGCACCACCGCCAGGAAGTCGTCCCGGCCCGGGCGCGGCGACACCTGGTGGTAGCGGTCGTGGGCCCAGACGACCGGCGCGGGGTCGCGCTGGCCGACCGGCCGGAAGACGTACGCGGCCAGCCGGGTGCCGTCGCGCGTCGCCACGTACCGGGAGTGGCAGGTCCAACTGTGGCTCATGCCAGGTCGGCCCGTCCGTAGAGCTCCCGCGCCGGCACCCCGACGTCGGCGCAGCGTTGGAAGAACTCCGCCATCTGCTTCAGCTGGTACGACTCGTCGGTGTAGTTCGTCGCCATGACGAACACCAGCCAGGGCTCCCGGCCCATCGCGTACACGTACGCCTGCCGGGCCCGCAGCCGCCGCACGATGCCCATCGCCTCGACGGCGTCGGAGCCGTTGAGCTTGCGGCTGCGGCTCATCTTCTGGTCGATCCGGCGGGAGAAGAGCGGGCCGTACATCCAGGACAGCGGGGCGCCGTCGCACTCCATGCCGAGGAACGCCATGTCGACGTCGCCGATCATGTCGTGGATGTGGCCGAACAGCGCCGGGTCCACGCAGCGGTTGTCCGCGCCGAAGTAGAGGTTCTTCCCGCCGGTACGCACCGAGTACGTCACCTTCGCGGCGATGTCGAGGTCGCAGTGCTCACCGACGAACGGGCAGACCACGATCTGGCCGTCGGGCAGCTCGATGGTCTCGCCCGGCTCCACGTCGACCACGTTGGGGAAGCCGAGCGCCTCCAGGCACAGCCGCAACGACGGATCCTGCAACGCCCCGGCGGCGGTCTTCGGCACGACCACCGTGCCGATGCGGTGTCGCAGCTTCAGCAGGGTGGCCAGTTCGAGGTGGTCCTGGTGCCCGTGCGTGATCAGCACGTAGTCGATGACGTCGGGCAGGTCGGCGTAGGCGTACCGGTCGCCGTCGCCCAGGGCGTCGGACAGGAACGGGTCGGTCATCACGGTGACCGGGCCGGACTGCACCACCACGCAGGCGTGCCCGAAGTAGCGCACCCGCAGCCCGGGGCCGTCCAGGTTGCGGTCCGGGCTACCGCCCGGCTCGGCGGAGAACAACCCGCTGAAGGTGGCCAGGTCGGCGTCGGAGACGTCGAACGCCTCCCGCAGCTCGCCGAAGGGCCGGGCCGTGGTCATGGTGGAGAAGAGCAGGTCGATGCGGGGGTCCCGCAGCGGCATGGTGGCCTGCACGTGCCCGTTGCCGGGGAACCGGGGCGTGGTCATCGCGAAGGGCCGCTCGTCGCCGGTGGCCAGCGACAGGTCCACCGAGTGGGCGGTCTCGTCGAAGTGGCGCGAGCGGTAGAGCATCCGCTCCGCGAGCCGGATCCGGGCGTGGTCGTTGAGGTCGTAGACCAGCTCGACGTAGCCGCGCAGGGCCGGCGGGATCTCGCCGTAGCGGGGCGTCAGGTCGAAGCCGTCGGCGAGCTTCTCCAGGTTGACCGTCAGCTCGTCCATCGCCGCCGACAGCTCCGGCATCGGCCCGTCAGCGAGCCGGGCCGCCAGGTCGGACACCCCGTCGAGCTGGTCGTCCTCGAGGTCGACGAACATGCCGCCGCGCAGCTTCGGGTCGCGCGCCGAGCGGCGGTGCAACGCCGGTGCGTCGAGGAACGAGCGCAGCAGCGGCACGTGCAGCTTGGCGAAGTTCATCGCCGCCGGCACCGGCGAGACCAGGTTCAGCCAGGCGTAGTACCGGTGGATCAGCGGTTCCAGCGCCAGGTTGGGCCGGGCGTGGACGAGGTCGTGGCTGGCGAAAGGCTGGTTCATCGCTCTCCCCCGGTCGGGTCGACCCGCAGTCGGTCACGGACGGTCCGGACGACCTGTGCGAGGTTGTGGAAGTCTTCGTCGTCGGCGGGGGTGTCCAGCACGAAGGTGCGCACCCCGGACCGGATCATGGCCAGCAGCCGGTCGACGGCGCCGGCGTGGTCGGCCACCAGGTACGGCCCGTCCGCCTGGCCGGAGCGGAACGGCGCGAGCCGGTACGCCGGGTCGACGGCCACGGCGCCGTGGCCGGCCTCGGCCTCGGCGAAGAGCCGCTGCTTCCAGACCGAGTCGGTGTTGGCCATGGTGACCGCGGTGATCTTCGCGCCGTCCGGGTCCGCCGGGAAGCGGGCCTCGGCGGCCCGCTCGGTCTCCTCCGCCGTCGCCCGGGTCAGCAGCCCGAAGTTCAGCGCGCCGGGCGGCGCCGCGTCGGCGTCGCGCCGGGCCGCCGTCAGCATCTGGATGCTGGTGGCGCCCACCCGTTCGGCCACCTCCCGGGCCGCCGGGGACTGCCCCGCGACGAACAGCCGGGGCAGCAGGTGCGCGGGCAGCCCGGGCGTGAGCTGCAACCGGGACACCTGGTAGAACCGCCCATCGAAGCTGAACGGGCGGCGGCTGCCCAGCACCCCCATCATGATCTCGACGTACTCGGCGAGGCGCGCGTACCGGTCGTCGTGGTCCAGCCGGTCGCCGAGCGCGTCCAGGTCGCTCACGGCGGTGCCGGTGATCAGGTTGAGGTCGATCCGCCGCTGGTAGAGCAGGCCGAGCGAGGCGACCATCCGGGCTGCGGTGAACGGGTGCTGGTAGACGGGGTTCACCGCGACCAGCGGGCTGAGCCGGGTGGTGCCGGCCGCCGCGGCGGTCGCCAGGATCCAGGGGTCCAGCACCGCGCCGCTGCCGGTGAAGATGAGCACCCCGTCGAGGTCCGCCGCGTCGGTGCGGCGGATGACGGACATCGCCGTGTCCGCGTACGCGGTCAGGTCCCGGACCCGGGGCACCACGGTGATGAAGCTGACGTCGGGCACGGCCTCACGCTTCCTCTTCGGTAACCGCGGCGAGCGCGGCCCGGATCTCCTGCGCCTCGCGCAGCTTGCCGTCGATCACCTCGGCGAGCGCGGCGACGGTGGGGGTCTGCAGGAAGACGCCGAGTTGCAGCTCCACGTGGAAGGCCTGCGCGAGGTCCCGCAGCGTCCGGGCGGCGCTGAGCGAGTCCGCGCCGAGCATCAGCAGCGAGTCGTGCGGCCCGATCCGGTCCACCCCGAGCCGGCGTCGCCACACGGCGGCCACCGCCTCCTCCAGGACCGAGCCGGTGGCCGGCTGGGCGTCGGCGGCCGGGGCGGCCGGCGTCGGGCCGGCCACGGGCGCCACGGCCACTGGGTCGACCCAGTGCCGGGAGCGCTGGAACGGGTACGTCGGCAGGCCGACGCGACGCCGCGACGCCCCGTCGTGCAGGGCGGCCCAGTCCACCTCGACGCCCCGGCGCCACAGCTCGCCGAGCGCGCCGAGCAGCGCACGGAGGCTGCCGGCCTCGTCGAGCAGGGCGGACGCCGACGCCTCGGCCGGGCCGACGACCAGGGTCAGGCCGGCCTCGGCCGGCGCTGCGGCTTCATCATCTTCTTCATCTCCACCG
>NZ_JBFABB010000196.1:0-8497 GCF_040640035.1 Micromonospora sp. NPDC023633
GCGGGCGGCCTCACGTCGGGCACCCGGACCCGAATGGATTACACCAAACCACACCTGGTGGAGGAGTTCCTGACCCGCTTCCAGCAGCAATAGCCGATCAGTCGGAGCGTACCGCGCCTGGTCAGCTCGACGGCCGAGGGCTGTGATGGTGCCGTGGGCGGCCCGTAGCCCAACTGGCGGCGTGCCTGCCGCAATCCCGAGGGGTCGCCGGTGCGGTGGCCCAGCAGCCGGACGTCACCCCGTTCGGCGCAGCACCATGGCTAGGACCCGCATCAGGGTGGTCTTGCCGGCGCCATTCGGACCGAGCAACCCGTGCACGCCCACCCCCAGTTCGAGGTCTAGGTCGTCGAAGACGACTCGCTTGCCGTAGCTGACCCGCAGGCCGTCGACGCTCACCGTCGTCATGCCGATTGCCTCCCCACCCGTTCCCGACACATACACCACCACCGCGGTGACACCCAGCCACCCCGGGCCGCTCGACACTACGACCGGCACACCGCCGACCGGCGGTGCCAGCACCACCACCGCCCACGCCCCCGCCACCACGAGCGCGGCGTACGCGGGCTCGATCAGCGAGCCGAGCGCCAGCGTCAGGCCGGTCAACACGACGCAGGGAAGCAGCCACAACACCGGCGTACCGATACCCGTCACCGCACCGGCCAGGACCGCGACGGGCGCAGCAACCGCGAGCACCGTCAGCGTGCGCCACAGAACGATCCGCAGGCCGCCCTGAGGTGTCCCCGCGATCAGGTCGTGCAACGGATCCGTTCCTCGGCCCGTACGACAGGGCCGTACCCGCGACCGGCTGGTTACTACCGGGAGGCCACTTGAGCATCGATCAGCGCCGCTGGCGGTGACGGGTCTGGGCCTGCGCACCCTGACGTGAGCCGGGCGGTGCCCCCGGCCGGTCAGACGTTCACGTGGAAGTGCACCGCGAAGTAGCCGGTGTTCGCCGTGGAGTTGGACGCCTCCACGCCGACCCACCCGTGGAACGTCCCAGTGTCGCCGATCACCTGGAGCTGCGGCTTGCGGTGCGAACCACCGGTGTAGCAGGTGCTCGACGTCAGGCAGGTGCACCAGTGCTCGTAGAAGTTCCGCCGGCCCGCTCCCGCGAGGTAGTAGCGGATTGGGGCGGAGGTCGCGCCGTTCGGGCAGGACGAACAGGTGGCGGTCGGAGGGCTGAGCCAGCTCAGGCAGTTCCCGTTGCACCGAGCGAACGACCGGAGGTCCATCCCGCTGGGGCCGGCGGCACCGGTGCTTCCGCTGTAGCCGGCGTACCGCCCGGTGTACTGGGCCAGCGGGATGTTGCTGACCGGCGTGTACGCGTCGTTCGAGGCGGAACTGCCGAAGCCCCAGCCGACGGTGACCCCGTAGTTGGAGCTGACGAAGTCGAGCCGGGCCAGGTCGCTGGCGGGCTGGCTGACCGCCCAGGTTTCCTGGACGCCCTCGCTCCAGGTGATGGTGATGTTGTCACCGGAGTTGGTGTACGTGCCGCTCAGGGACTTCACCACGCCACCGGGCTGGAACCCGGCGGCCGTCCGCACCTCGCAGTCGTGGCCGGTGCAGCCGGTCGTCCGGACGCCCGTGCCGGCGGCCCCGACGACGGTGGCCCGGTTCCAGTACCAGAAGCTCTCGGTCACCGTGCCGTTGCCGAAGAAGTGGTAGGTCGCCAGCCGGACCCAGACCGGACCGGTGGCGGGTGCGCCGGCGGCGGGGATGGCCCCGAGCGCGACGCTGTAGATGCGCCGCCCGCCGGGGTAGTCCACCGCCTGCGCGGGTGCCGGTAGGACGACCGCTCCCATGGTCAGCGCCAGCAGCGCGGCGGCGAGATACCGCCAGGTGATCCTCCGTCGACGACCCATTCGTCACTTCCCCTTATGACCGACCGGTCGGCATATCGTATCTGATCGATACCGACCGGATGGTCTCGCGGCGCGGGACGCCCAGGAAAGCCTCGCCGGGTCAGGGGCCGAACGGGTCGGGCCGACGTTCCAGGAGTTCGTGCAGGACCTCGTTGGCTTAGCGCCGGATCCAGCGCCGTTGGTCCTCAAGGGCCTCGTCCTCGGCGGGTCTGCCCGATGGCAGACCCGCCGAAGCTAACCCCGCGGCGTGCCGCCGGCCCGTGGGACGCGCCGGCCGGCACGAACCTCAGGGCGAGGCCCGCCGGGACCGGTGGTTGGCGTGCTTGCGGGCCGCGAAGTCGTACGCCTCGGCCAGCAGTTGCCGCACCGTGTCCAGGGTCGCCTCGCCGGGGTTCACCACGCACACCCAGTGCTGCGGGGCGTAGACCGGGTGCGGCAGCACGGTGTCCGGCACCGTGTGGTCGACGCCGCCGTCCGACCCGTGCCGCTGCGCGAACAGCGCCCCGTACGCCGAGCGGGTCAGTCCGATGTTGAGCCGCCACGCGCCCGGTCTGTCCAGCGCGGAGGCGTCGTCGTAGTGGTCGCCGGTCACGATGGTCGCGAACGGCAGCTGTCGCTCGGCGGGCAGGTCCCGGCCGGGGTCGTAGATGTAGAAGGTGTCCTCGTTCGCCTCCAGGATGTCCACTCCGTCGAAGGTCTCGCGGATGTACCGCTTCATGTCCCCAACGTCCATGCTTCAATGTTTTCATTGAAATGCTTCTTGAGGCTTACGCCCGCTTTCTGCCGTCTGCGGCCGCGAACCCTCAAGTCCGGGCACAACCCGGCCGCACGCACCGGCGGCACCCCGTCCCGGATCCCCGGCGGCCTCCAGCGGCAGCGCGAGCGCCCGCGACCGGGGCCGGCTCGCACCGGATCCGGTCGCGGGCGCACCCGCTATCCGGTGCCGTCGAGGACGGGGATGAGCTGCTCCTCCTCGTACGTCAGGTGGGCCTCCAGCTCGGTGGTGAGACGCGCGACCTCCCGGCCGGCCTCGGCGGGGTCGGTGTCGGGGTCGCCGGCCACCTGCCGCAGGCGTTCGACGAGCGCGGCGATGCGACGGTGTTCCTCGCGCAGCCGCGCCAGCACCGGGGCGAGGTCCGGACGTTGCGCCGCCAGGCCGGCGAACATGCCGTCGTCCTCGTTGCGGTGGTGGTGGTGCAGGCCGTGGCAGAAGGTCAGGCAGTTGACCCACAGCTGCGCGCCCAGGCCCGGGCCGCTGCGGGTGACCTCGTCGCGGATCAGTGCCAGCTCCCGGCGGAACGCGTCGTGGACCAGCTTGAGCGCCGCGCCTCAGGAGGCCGCCTCCGGTGGCCCGCCCGCCACCTGGTGCAACGCCACCACGGGGATCACGCGCGTGGTCTTCGCCTGGTACGCGGCCCAACCCGGGTCGGCCGCCACGGCCCGGGCGAAGATCTCGTCGCGTTCGGCGCCGGCCAGCACGACCGCGCGGGCCTGGTAGGTGAAGACCCCGTCCTCGACGGTGGCGAGCGGGTCGGCGAGGAGGTTGTGGTACCAGTCCGGGTGTTTCGGGCCGCCCCCGGCCGAGGCGATGACGAGGACGCGTTCCTCGCCGTCGGGCAGGTAGCCCACCGGGGTGGTGTGCGGGGCGCCGGAGCGGGCCCCGGTGGTGGTGAGCAGGATCAGCCGGGCCCCCTCGAAGGGCCCGCCGACCCGGCCGGAGTTGGCGCGGAACTCGTCGATGATCTGCTGGTTGAAGTCGTTGGGCAATGCTCTGCTCTCTGCTCGGGCAGGAGGGTGCGGCCACGATGGATCGCCCGCCCGGCGACCGGTGGCGGCGAGGATGCGGATACGCCGGCGTACGACCGGCGTGGACGGTGGGAGACGTGTGAGGGGCGGTGGACGTGGCGTCGACACCGCAGGTGGGGGGCGTCGGCGGGCCGCGGGCCCGCCCCCGGCTCACCTGCCGGCCGGGTGCCCTGTCCGCTCGTGGCCCATGGCCGACCCGGCAGTCACGTGCCCGACCCTAGTGTCGGTGGCGGCGCGCGGGCAAGCGTCATCCGGTTGCGGGAGCCGTGGCGCGGTGGCACGGTCGGGAGATGCCCGAGCTGACCGGCGTCGACGTGGACCACGCGGTGGCCGAGATGACCGCCGTTCTCGGCCCGCACACCGGGCGGGACTGGAGCGTGCCCGCCGGCGGGCTTCAGTGGAGCTGCTGGACCACCGCCGCGCACGTCGCACACGACCTGCTGGCGTACGCCGGCCAGGTCAGCGGGCAGCCCGAGGACGGCTACCTGCCGTTCGACCTGGCCGTCTCCCCCACCGCCGGCCCGGCCGAGGTGCTGCGGGTCGTCGTCGCCTGCGGTGGGCTGCTGCGGGCGGCCGTCGACGCCGCCGGGCCGGACGCCCGGGCGTGGCACTACGGTCCCTGCGACCCGGCGGGCTTCGCGGCGATGGGGGTGGCGGAGACGCTGCTGCACACCGACGACATCACCCGCGGTCTCGGGGTGCCCTGGCAGCCGCCGCAGCGGCTCAGCGCCGCCGTGCTGCGGCGGCTCTTCCCGGACGCGCCCGCCGGGCCCGCGCCGCAGGTGCTGCGGTGGCTGACCGGCCGCGGCGAACTGCCCGGTCGCGCCCGGCGCACGTCCTGGTCGTGGCGGGCGGCGGTGGACTGACCGGGGCTACGCCGCCCGGCGGCGCCAGGGCGGTCGCCAGCTTCGTCGGCGCGGTGGAGCCGGCGGCGGGGACGGTGGCGGGGTCGCGGCGGCGGCGGTCTCCCGCTCGGCCCGCCAGCGGCGGACCACGTCGTCGACGTTGACGGGGCGCACCGCGACCCGGGGACCGGTGGGCGTACGCAGCCAGGAGAGGATCTGGGCGTTGAGGTCGGCGACGAACGCGCGCACGGACTGCTCGGTCGGCAGGTCCCGCACCTCGTCGGGCACCTGCTCGATGCGGCGGCGCAGTTGCAGTGGCGTCGGCAGCAGCAGATCGGTGGGCAGCTTCTCCCGCTCGAGGAAGCTCTTGATCCACCACGACTCGTCGTACGGCTGGCCGCGGCCCGGGATGGGCTTGCCCATGCCGGGCAGGTTGTCGAACTCGCCCTGCTCCTGCGCCGCGCGGATGCGCGCCTCGACCGTCGCTTCCCAGCTGTCCACCTGCCGACACCTCCCCGGGCCCCACGGTAACGCGGTCACCGCGTCGTGGCCGACGCAAGAAGTCAGCGCCCCGGCCGGGACGGGCATTCCCGCGCGGGTCGGCAGCGGGCGTGCCGGTGGCCGTCGCGGGGGAACGGCGGCCGGGCCGGCAGCACCTCCTGGAAGCGGTAGCCGGCCTTCTCCGCGACGCGGCAGGACGCCGGGTTGTCGATCTGGTGCAGCAGGTCCAGCCGGCGCAGGCCGGCGAAGCGGGCGAACGCCCAGTCGGTGACGGCAGTCAGGGCGTGCGGCGCGACGCCCCTGCCCCGGGCGGGTGCGGCGGTCCAGTAGCCGACCTCGGCGTCCCCACCGCCCTCGGTGACGTTCTTGAGGATCACCTGCGCCACCAGGGTCTCGCCGGCCGGGTGCGGCTCGAGCACCGCGAAGCTGAACCGGTGGCCGTCGGCCCAGTCCCGGTGCGCCGCGGCCAGGAACCGGCGCGCCTCGGCGGTGGTGGTCACCGGCGCGCGGGTCCAGCGCCGCAGCACCGGGTCGCGGTACGCGGCGATCAGGGCGTCGGCGTCGGTGGCGCGCCAGGGGCGCAGCAGGAGTTCCGGCAGGGTCTCGGTGGCCGGGGCGTGCAGCATCGGCCCAGTGTGCCCGGCGCCGCGTCGGCGGTGGGGGCGGGCGGCGTGGGCCCGGTCGCCGCGGCACGCCGGAACGGGTCGGCGGCGCGGTGGCGTACGGCGTAGGGTCGGCGCGAGTCGGGCGGAACGGGGGGACGGCATGGTCGGCACGGGTGCGCTGGTGGGCATCGCGCTGGTGGCGTTGGGGATGGTGCTGACCCCCGGCCCGAACATGGTCTATCTGGTGTCCCGGTCGGTGACCCAGGGCCGGCGGGCGGGGCTGGTGTCGCTGCTCGGCGTCGCCGCCGGATTCGGCGTCTACCTGGCCGCCGCGGTCGCCGGCATCGCCACGGTGTTCGTGCTGGTGCCCGCCCTCTACACGGCGGTCAAGCTGGCCGGTGCGGCGTACCTGCTGTGGCTGGCGTGGCAGGCGCTGCGGCCGGGCGGGCAGTCGCCGTTTGCCCCGGCGCCGCTGCCGCCGGACCGGGCCCGACGACTGTTCACCATGGGCCTGGTCACCAACCTGCTGAACCCCAAGATCGCGATCCTCTACGTGTCGCTGCTGCCGCAGTTCATCGACCCGGCCCGCGGTCACGTGGCGGCGCAGAGCCTGCTGCTGGGGCTGACCCAGATCGCGGTGGCGCTGACGGTGAACGCGCTGATCGTGCTCAGCGCCGGTGCGCTCGCCGGCTTCTTCGCCCGCCGGCCGCTGTGGCTGCGGGTGCAGCGGCTGGTGATGGGCACGGTGCTGGCGGGGCTGGCGGTGCGCATCGCCGCCGACCGGTCGCGCGCCGCCGTCGCCATGCCCTGACCGCGAGCCCGCCCCGACAACGCGACGGGCACCTGCGCCACCGGGCGCGGCGGCGAGCGGGACACCCACGGTGTCAGGCCCCCCGGTCGGTGCCGGTCTCCCGGAGCACGGCCACACCTGGTCACCGGCGCGCCCCTCGGGAAGGTGGCCGGCTGGCTGGCGGAGGTGGCGGGCTTCTTCGCGGACTTCCTCACGGTCACCGACGAGACGGGCACCGTGCTCGTCGTGCCGTCGTACTCGGCGGAGACCGGCCCGCGCGACGAGCGGAGGCGGCCGGTGCACGTGGCGGTGAACGCCACGATGGACATCGCCGCCGCCCGGCACGCCCTGCGTACCGCCGAGGAGGTGACCGGCTCCGACCGGTGGGCGGGGCTGCGGCAGCGGCTGCCCGCGTACCGGGTCGACGAGCGGGGGGCGCTGGCCGAGTGGGCCTGGCCCGGCTACCACGGCGACGACGAGCACCGCCACGTCAGCCACCTCTATCCGGTGTGGCCGCTGGACGAGATCAACCTGGACGACACCCCCGAGCTGGCCCGGGCCGCGCACCGCGCGCTGGCGCTGCGCGGCGACGAGAACCTCTCCGCGCACGGCAGCCTGCACCGGGCGCTGGCCGCCGCCCGGCTGCACGACGGCGCGCTGACCGCCGAGAACCTGCTGAAGATCCTCGGCAACGACATGTTCTTCCGGTCCCTGATGAGCGCGCACAACCCGGGGCCTGGTGACGTACAACGCCGACGCCTCCCACGCCCTGCCGGCCGTGCTGATCGAGTCGCTGGTGCAGTCCCGCCCAGGGCTGCTGCGGCTGCTGCCGGCCGCGCTGCCGGGCCTGGGCGCCGGAGTCCTGCGCGGGGTGGCCTGCGCGGGGCGGCCTGCCGGGGACGGGTCGGCGTCGAGGAGCTGTCCTGGTCCGCCGGCCGGGTCCGGGCCCGCCTGGTCTCCCCCCGTGGCGCAGCGGCTGACCGTACGCAGCCCCTACGGTGGGCGGGACGTGGACCTGGTCGCGGCGACGCCGGTCGAGGTGGCCTTCGCCGCGCCGCGATGACCGGCGACGGTCGGTCAGAGGGCGTCGGGCCGGGCGAGCGCGGGATGCCGCTCGCCGGGAGCGGCGTGCCAGACGGGGGCGTCCTCGCGCAGCGTGGTGTCGATGCGCAGCCGCGCCCACTCGTCGATCTCCGGCAGGTCGGTCGGGTCGAACCAGCCCACCTCGGTGGACTCGTCGTCGTTGACCCGCGGCTCGCCGCCCACCGCCCGGCACCGGAACCACACGTTCAGGTACTCGCAGACGTCGCCGTTGGGATAGACCGCGGGGTGGGTGGCGACGCCGGCGACCCGTTCGATGCGGGCGTGCACGCCGGTCTCCTCGTACACCTCCCGCAGGACGGCGTCGGCGGGTTGCTCGCCGGGGTCGATGAGGCCGGCGGGCACCGACCAGCGGCCGTTGTCGGCGCGCCGGGCCAGCAGCACCCGTCCGTCGTCGTCGCGGACGACCGCGCTGACCCCGGGCAGCAGGAGCAGGTCGTGACCGACGTGGGCGCGCAGCCTGGCGATGTACGGGGAGATGGCCACCCGGTCACGCTATCCGGTGGCGTCGCGGTGCCGGCGGAGCATCCCGACGGCGTGGCGTCCAGTCGCCGGCCGGCCCGGTGGTCCGGCCGGCGGTGGCCGGGCCCGGCAGTAGACTCCGCCCTCGATGGACGCCGAGCCCACCCCCACCGAGACCCGCCCCTGCGCCCACTGCGGACGCCAGGTGCCGCAGCGCGCCGGCGCCGGCCGGCCGTTCCGCTACTGCCGCGACAACGACGGCGCCTGCCAGCGGGCCTCACGCAACAGCCGGATGCGGCACCGCAACGCCCCCGGGCTGCCCGGTCAGGTGGCCCGCACCTGGGAGGCGGTGGACCGGCTGGAGCAGGTCGCGGAGAGCCTCGCCGAGGCCCTGCACGCCGAGCTGTCCCCGGTCGGGGTGGAACGCCAGCTCGCGCAGGCCCGCGCCGACGCCGCGACGCAGGTCGCGGCGGCGCAGACCGAGCGCGACGAGGCCCGCCGCGACGCCGAGGACGCCGCCGCGGC
>NZ_JBFABB010000197.1:0-8495 GCF_040640035.1 Micromonospora sp. NPDC023633
CTCGGCGTGCGCTTCACCTGGGCCAACGAGATGCCCCCGGTGCGCAACGCCGCCGAGCTGGTCGCCCTCGCGCACGCCGAGCTGCCTCGGCACTGCCCGCGCCGCGCCGCCGCCGGGCCGCCGTCCGCGCCGAGTTCGGCGTCGGCCAGGACCGGCCGCTGATCCTCTCCGTCGGCCGGCTGCACCCGCAGAAGCGGTACGACGTGCTGGTCGACGCGGCCGCCCGGTGGCGTACGCGGACCCCGGCGCCGGTCGTGGTGATCGCCGGCAGTGGCCCGGCCTACCTGCCGCTGGCCGCCCGGATCTCCGCCGCCCGGGCACCGGTGACCCTGCTCGGGCACCGTACCGACGTGGGCGACCTGCTGGCCGGGGCCGACCTGGCGGTGGTGACCAGCGACTGGGAGGCCCGTCAGCTCTTCGCGCAGGAGGCGATGCGGGCCGGCGTACCGCTGGTGGCGACCGCGGTCGGCGGCCTGCCGGAGCTGGTCGGCGACGCCGCGGTGCTGGTGCCGCCGGGGGACGTGGACGCCGTCGACGCGGCCGTGCGCGCCCTGCTCGACGACGAGGCCGGGCGGGCCGAGCTGGGCCGGCGCGGCGCCGCCCGGGCCGCCACCTGGCCCACCGAGGCGGACACCCTGGCCCAGCTGGCGGCGCTCTACGCCGAGCTGGCCCCGCACGGCGCCGGACCGGCCGCCCCCGGCGCCGACGCCCCGTCGACGGGACGCCGGTGATGCGGCGCAGAATCGCCCCGGTCCTGCTGACCCTGGTCGTGGTGGCGCTGGGCATCACCGCGCTGACCGCCCGCCCCGAACGGGAGGCGTCGCCCCCGGGGCGCACCGCCGACTTCGTGGTGCTGGTCGGGGTCGCCGGTCTGCGCTGGGAGGACGTCGACCCGCAGACCACGCCGACGTTGTGGCGGATGGCCCAGGACGGCTCGATCGGCTCCCTGTCGGTCCGTTCCGCGCACCGGCCGACCTGCCCGGTGGACGGTTGGCTGACCCTCGGCGCCGGCAGCTACGCCGCCTGGAACGGCAGCCGCCAGGCCGGCGGCTGTCCACCGGCCCAGGTGACGGTCGAGCAGCCCGACGGCATCGGCGCGAACCTGCCCGACCAGGAGAGCGTCGTCCTGTACAACCAGGAGCGGCTGCCCTGGGGCACGGTGCCCGGCGCGCTGTCGGAGTCGGTGCGCTGCTCGGTGGCGGTCGGGCCCGGCGCGGCCGTGGCCGCCGCCCGACCGTTCGGCCGCGTCGACCGGTACGCGCCGGCGCTTCCAGCGGACCCGGCGGGCCTGCTCGGCTCCTGCGTGCTGAGCATCGTCGACCTCGGCACGGTCACCGGCGAGGACCCGGCGGCCCGGGCCGCGGTCGCGCGTGAGGCGGACGCCCGCCTGGCCCGGGTGCTGGCCGCCCGGCCGCCCCGCTCGCTGGTGATCGTCGCCGGGGTGTCCGACACCGACGCCCCGTCCCGGCTGCACGTCGCCGTCGCCGACGGGCCGGGCTGGGAACGCGGGTGGCTCACCTCGGCCAGCACCGGCCGCGAGGGCTACCTGCAACTGGTCGACCTCGCGCCGACCGCGCTCACCGCGCTGGGCCGGCCGATGCCGGAACGGCCCTTCCTCGGCCGGCCGGCCGAGTCGGTCGGCGGGCGGCCGGCGGACCTCGCCGCCGCGATCGCCGCGCCGGCGGACGCCGACCGGGAGGCGGCCGCCCAGCACCGGGTGGCCGACTGGTTCTTCACCCTGCTGGCCGGCGCCCAGGTGCTGCTCGCCGTGGCGGTGCTGCCGCTGCTGCGCCGGGCCCGCCGGCACGCCGGCCCGTACGGCCCGGAGCCGGTCTCGCGGCGGGTGGTGGCGGTCGTGGAGCTGCTGCTGATCGCGGCGGCCCTGGCCGTCCCGGCCGCCCTGCTGGCCGACGCCGTGCCCTGGTGGCGCGGGGACCACGCGGGCGTCTACTTCGCCGGGGTGACCGTGCTGCTGCTGGTCGCCGCGACCGCCGTGGTGCGGCTCGCGCCGGGGCACGCGAGCACCCTCGGTCCGCTCGGTGCGGTGGCCGGCCTGACCACGCTGGCCGTGGGGCTGGACGTGCTCACCGGCGCCCGCCTCCAGCTCAACGGGGTGGTCGGCTACTCCGCCCTGGAGGGCGGCCGGTACGCCGGGCTGGGCACCGTCGGGCTCGGGGTGTTCCTGGCCGGATCCCTGCTGAGCGCGGGGTGGCTGGCCCAGCGGGTCCGCCGGTCCTGGCGGCCGCCCGTGATGGTGGCCGTCGGCGGCGCCGCCGTGCTGGTCGTCGGCAGCCCGTACCTGGGGTCCGACCCGATCGGCGCGATAGCGCTGACCGCCGGGCTGAGCGTCGCCGCGGCGATCAGCGCCGGTGGCTGGCTGACGATCAGCAGGCTGGCCTGGGCCACCATGGCCGGGCTCGCGCTCACCATCGGCTTCGCGGTGCTCGACCTGCGCCGGCCCGCCGCCGAGCGGGGCAGCCTCGGCCGGTTCCTGGCCGCCGTCGGCGACGGCACCGGCGGGCTCACCGTGCACCGCTCCAGCACGGCCAACTTCGAGACTCTGGTCAACAGCCCGCTGACGGTGCTGGCCCTGGCCGGTGCCCTGCTGGTCTGGTTCGCCCTGCTCCAGCCGTGGGGTGGGCTGATGCGGCTGTTCGGCATCTACCCGGCGATGCGGGCGGCGATGGCCGGCACCGCCGTCGCCGCGGTGATCGGCGGTGTGCTGGGCGGCGACGCCCTGGACGTCGCCGGCGCGGCCGCCGCCCTGGTGGTGCCGATGGCGGCACTGGCCGCGCTGCGGGTGCTCGACCACTCCACCGACCGCACGCTGCCCGACGCGGGCCGCCCGCGCGACGAGGGGTCCGGCGGCACGGGCGACGGGTCGGGCGGCGACAGCGGCGGGGGACCGGACGGCGAGGACCCGGACCGACCGGCGCCGACCGGCGCGGGGGCGGACGCCGCGCGTACCTCGAATGCGGGCGCGGGACCGGCCGCGGCGCCGGCGCCCCCGGCACCGCGCGCGCCGGACCCGGCGACCGGGGCGGACGGCCCGACGGCCGGGACCGGCGCGGGGAAGCGCGCGCCGGCCGGTCGGGCATCGATCGAGGTCACCGCCACCTGAGTCGGGGCGCGACGTCCCGCAGCCCGCTGCGGGTGCGCCCGGCGGGCGGGCCGGGAGAGGTGTTACCGTGGAATCCCGTGGATCGCGTGATCACTTGGCTGATCGGCACGGCGGTCTGCACGACCGCGACGGACGACACGGGAGCAGGCCTTGGCCCCTTCAGCACGGACGACCAGGCACATTTTCGTCACCGGGGGAGTCGCCTCCTCGCTGGGTAAGGGCCTCACCGCCTCCAGCCTCGGCAACCTGCTCACCGCGCGCGGTCTGCGCGTGGTCATGCAGAAGCTCGACCCCTACCTCAACGTCGACCCGGGGACGATGAACCCGTTCCAGCACGGCGAGGTCTTCGTCACCGAGGACGGCGCCGAGACCGACCTCGACGTCGGGCACTACGAGCGGTTCCTGGACCGGGCGCTCTCCGGCAAGGCGAACGTCACCACCGGCCAGATCTACTCGGAGGTGATCGCCAAGGAGCGGCGCGGCGAGTACCTGGGCGACACCGTCCAGGTCATCCCGCACATCACCAACGAGATCAAGTCGCGGATCCTGGCGATGGCCGACCCGGACGACGACGGCCAGGTGCCGGACGTGGTGATCACCGAGGTCGGCGGCACCGTCGGCGACATCGAGTCGCTGCCGTTCCTGGAGTCGATCCGCCAGGTCCGCCACGACCTGGGCCGGGACAACTGCTTCTACCTGCACGTCTCGCTGGTGCCCTACCTGGCGCCGTCGGGCGAGCTGAAGACGAAGCCGACCCAGCACTCGGTGGCCCAGCTGCGCAGCATCGGCATCCAGCCCGACGCGCTGGTGCTGCGCTGCGACCGGGAGATCCCCGACAAGGTCAAGCAGAAGCTGTCGCTCTACTGCGACGTCGACCGCGAGGCCGTCACCGCCGCCCCGGACGCGCCGAGCATCTACGACATCCCGAAGGTGCTGCACCGCGAGGGCCTCGACGCGTACGTGGTGCGCCGGCTCGGCCTCTCCTTCCGGGACGTCGACTGGACCAGCTGGGACGACCTGCTGGAGCGGGTGCACCAGCCCCGGCACACCGTCACCGTCGCCGTGGTCGGCAAGTACGTCGACCTGCCCGACGCGTACCTGTCGGTGAGCGAGGCGATCCGCGCCGCCGGCTTCGGCCACCGGGCCCGGGTGCAGCTGCGCTGGGTGCCCAGCGACGAGTGCGTCACCCCGACCGGCGCGGCGGCCGCCCTGGCCGGCGTGGACGGCATCGTCATCCCGGGCGGCTTCGGGGTGCGCGGCATCGAGGGCAAGATCGGCACCGCCCGGTACGCCCGCGAGAACGGCATCCCGCTGCTCGGCCTCTGCCTCGGTCTGCAGTGCATGACCATCGAGGTGGCCCGGCACCTGGCCGGCTTGGAGGGCGCCAACTCGCTGGAGTTCGACGAGGAGGCCGCGCACCCGGTCATCGCCACCATGGCCGACCAGGAGGACATCGTCGCCGGCCGGGGCGACCTGGGCGGCACCATGCGGCTGGGGGCCTACCCGGCGGCGATCGCCGAGGGCTCGCTGGTCGCCGAGGCGTACGGCAGCACCGAGGTCAGCGAGCGGCACCGGCACCGGTACGAGGTGAACAACGCCTACCGCGACGCGCTGACCAAGGCCGGCCTGCACATCTCCGGCACCTCGCCCGACGGGCGGCTGGTCGAGTTCATCGAGCTGGACCGGGGCCTGCACCCGTTCTTCGTCGCCACCCAGGCGCACCCGGAGCTGAAGAGCCGGCCGACCCGGCCGCACCCGCTCTTCGCCTCCTTCGTGAAGGCGGCGGTGGCCTACTCGGAGGCCGACCAGCTCCCGGTCGACCTGGACGCGGCCGAGAGCGCGGCCGCGAAGAAGGCCGCCCGCAACGGTGGCGCCGCCGCGAAGGCGACGTCGGCGTCGTGAGCGAGCGGACGACCGGGCAGGACGGCGGCGTGAGCGCCGTCGAGCACCGCTACGAGGTGCGCTCCCGCACCGAGCGCTACCAGGGCCGGATCTTCGACGTGGTCAGCGAGGAGGTGACCATGCCGGGCGGCGGGACGGGCGTGCGCGACGTCGTCCGGCACGTCGGCGCGGTCGCCGTGGTGGCGCTCGACGCGGCCGGCCAGGTGGTGCTGATCCGCCAGTACCGGCACGCGGTCGGGCGGCACCTGTGGGAGCTGCCCGCCGGGCTGACCGACGTCTCGGGCGAGGATCTGGCCGCCGCCGCGGTCCGGGAGCTGGCCGAGGAGGTGGACCTGGCCGCCGGGCGGGTCGACGTGCTGGTGGACCTGCACAGCTCGCCGGGCTTCACCAACGAGCTGGTCCGGGTCTTCCTGGCCCGGGACCTGACCGACGTGCCGGCGGAGCAGCGGCACGAGCGACGCGAGGAGGAGGCCGACCTCCAGGTCGTCCGCATCGACCTCGACGAGGGGGTCGGCATGGTCCTCGCGGGCGAGATCACCAACGCCTCCTGCGTGGCCGGGCTGCTCGCCGCCGTCCGGGCCCGGGACACCGGCTGGTCCGCGCTGCGCCGACCGGACGCGCCGCTGCCGCGCTGACGGCGGTCGCGTCGCCGCCGGTCGCCCGGCGACGGGTGTGGGTCTACGTGAAGGAGGGGCCGTGCGGTCAGCCGCACGGCCCCTCATTGTTTACGGTGCAATCAGTCGCGCAGCGGGCGACCCTGTCCGTCGACGCCACCGTTGACCAGGATCAGGATGCCGTCGATGGTGCCCCAGAGGCCGCCGATGCCGCCGGTGCAGACGCCCACGACGAGCTGGAGAACGCCGATCTTGGTGTGGCCCATGTAGAACCGACCGGCGCCGAAGACGCCGAGCACGATGCCGAGGATGCCCGCGACGACCTTGCTCTTGTCGGAGACGCCCGACGGGTAGCCGGGCTGGTAAGGAGGTGTGGTCATGAGGCGACACCCTAGTGATCCACTGGTGTCCTGTCCGCAGCGGTACCCGAAGAGTGGGACGATAATGGATGAACACTGTCCTGACGGCTGAGGTCACGTCCCACCGCCGGCCCCGTTCATGCCTGACACATCGTCAGGGCGTACGGGCACCGGATGTCACTGTGCTGCCTCATCGGGGGCGGCGACGCGCCTAGACTGCCGCCGGCGGGACCGGTGGACCGCGGCGGCAAAGGGGCCGCCGTGGCACCGAGCAGTCGGGGGAGCGCAGCCCCGAAGAGAGGTGTCTGCATCGTGAAGGTCGGAATCCCACGCGAGGTCAAGAACCACGAGTACCGCGTGGCGATCACGCCGGCGGGCGTCAACGAGTTCGTCCGCAGCGGTCACCAGGTCTTCGTCGAGTCCGGCGCCGGGGTCGGGTCCAGCATCGACGACGACGAGTTCGCCGCCGCCGGGGCCAAGATCCTGGCCACCGCCGACGAGGTGTGGGAAACCTCCGAACTGGTGCTCAAGGTCAAGGAGCCGATCGCCGAGGAGTACCACCGGATGCGCGAGGGGCAGGTGCTCTTCACCTACCTGCACCTGGCCGCCTCGAAGGCGTGCACCGACGCGCTGCTCGACCGCAAGGTCACCGGCATCGCGTACGAGACCGTCGAGCTGCCCGACCGGTCGCTGCCGCTGCTCGCCCCGATGTCCGAGGTGGCCGGCCGGCTCGCCCCGCAGGTGGGCGCCTACCACCTCCAGCGGCAGGGCGGCGGGCGCGGCATCCTGATGGGCGGGGTCTCCGGCGTGTACGCCGCGAAGACGGTGGTCATCGGCGCCGGCGTCTCCGGCATGAACGCCGCCGCGATCGCGCTCGGCCTGCAGGCCGAGGTGCTGCTGCTGGACAAGAACGTCGCCCGGCTGCGGCAGGCCGACGCCATCTACCGCGGCCACCTGCAGACGGTGGCCTCCAACGCGTACGAGATCGAGCGGGCCGTGCTGGACGCGGACCTGGTCATCGGCGCGGTGCTGGTGCCCGGCGCGAAGGCCCCGACCCTGATCTCCAACGAGATGGTCTCCCGGATGAAGCCGGGCAGCGTGCTGGTCGACATCTCCATCGACCAGGGCGGCTGCTTCGAGGACTCGCGTCCCACCACGCACGCCGAGCCGACCTACCAGGTGCACGGCTCGATCTTCTACTGCGTGGCGAACATGCCGGGCGCGGTGCCGCACACCAGCACCTACGCGCTGACCAACGTCACCCTGCCGTACGCGCTGGAGCTGGCCAACCACGGCTGGCGCGAGGCGCTGCGTCGCGACCCGGCGCTGGCGCTGGGCCTGAACACCCACGACGGGCAGGTCACCTACGGCCCGGTCGCCGAGGCGCACGGCATGGCGACCCTCGCGCTGGCCGACGCGCTGGCCTGAGGGGTGGCGGGCTGACCGGCGCACCGGACGGGGCCGGCGCGGGCGTGCAGCCCGCGCCGGCCCTGCGTCGTGCCGTCCGCGGCTACCTCGACCACCTCACCGTCGAACGGGGACTGTCGGCGAACACGCTCTCGTCGTACCGACGGGACCTGGAGCGCTACCTGGCCACCCTGGCGGCGGCCGGCGTGCCGGACCTGGCCGCCGTCGGCCCGGGGCAGGTCGAGGCGCACCTGACCCGGCTGCGCGCCGGCGACGAGGAGCATCCGCCGCTCGCGGTCTCCTCCGCCGCGCGGGCGGCCAGCGCGGTGCGTGGCCTGCATCGGTTCGCGCTGCGCGAGGGGCTGGCCGGCGCCGACCCGAGCCGGGACGTCCGCCCGCCCACGCCGCCACGCCGGCTGCCCCGGGCGCTGCCGGTCGACGCCGTGGTGCGGCTGCTGGAGACCGCCGGGTCGGTGACCGCCGCCGGCGATCAGGCGCCGCTCGCGCTGCGCGACCGGGCGCTGCTGGAGTTCCTGTACGGCACCGGCGCCCGGATCTCCGAGGCGGTCGGCGCCGCCGTGGACGACCTGGACGTCGACGAGGGCACCGTGCTGCTGCGCGGCAAGGGCGGCCGCACCCGGCTCGTCCCGATCGGGAGGTACGCCGTCGAGGCGGTGCGGGCCTGGCTGGTGCGGGCCCGGCCCGGGCTGGCCGCCGCCGGCCGGGGCACCCCGGCGGTCTTCCTCAACGCCCGCGGTGGCGCGCTGACCCGGCAGGGCGCGTGGACGATCCTGCGTCGTGCCGCCGAGCGGGCCGGGCTGCCAGTGGACGGGCCGGAGGCGGTCTCCCCGCACACCCTGCGCCACTCCTACGCCACCCACCTGCTCGACGGCGGCGCGGACGTGCGGGTGGTGCAGGAACTGCTCGGCCACGCCTCGGTGACCACCACCCAGGTCTACACCCTGGTCACGGTCGAGCGGCTGCGCGAGGTGTACGCCACCGCCCATCCCCGGGCGCGGGGTTGACCCCGCCCGGCCCCGGCCCGGGCGCGGGGTCGACCGCCGGCCGCCCCGCCGGGGGTGGCCGGACCCC
>NZ_JBFABB010000198.1:0-8442 GCF_040640035.1 Micromonospora sp. NPDC023633
CGCACCGGCACGGCCCGGTCCGCCCCCGGCAGCGCGGCACCCGCCGCGAGCGGCCGCCACGCCGCTGGTGCTGACCACGGGGACGCCGCCCGGCCGCTAGCGTGGTCGGTGTGAAGGCGATCGCGATCGACGCGTACGGCCCGGCCGACCTGCTGACCGTCCGGGACCTGCCCGACCCGCCGGTCGGCCCCGACACGGTGCTCGTGCGGGTCCGGGCGGCCGGGGTGAACCCGGTCGACTGGAAGGTGCGCGAGGGGCACCTGGCCGGTGCGATCCCCGGTCACTTCCCGCTCGTCCCCGGTTGGGACGCGGCCGGGGTGGTCGAGGCGGTCGGGCCGGCGGTGACCGGGTTCGCCGTCGGCGACGAGGTCGTCGGCTACGTCCGACGCGACCACATCCAGTACGGCACGTACGCCGAACTCGTCCCGGCGCCCGAGCGGGCGCTGGCGGGCAAGCCGGCCCAGGCGTCCTGGGCCGAGGCGGGCGGCCTGCCCCTGGCGGGCCTCACGGCGTACCAGGCGCTCCAGTCGGCGCGCACCGGCGCCGGTGACACGGTGCTGGTGCACGGGGCGTCCGGCGGGGTGGGCCACCTGGCGGTGCAGGTCGCCCGCGCGCTCGGCGCCGGCCGCGTGATCGGCACGGCCGGCGCGGCCAACCACGACTTCGTCCGGTCGCTGGGCGCCGAGCCGGTCGCGTACGGCGATGGGCTGGCCGACCGGGTCCGCGCGGTCGCGCCCGACGGGGTGGACGTGGTGCTCGACCTGTTCGGCGGCGACGCGCTCGACGTCTCGGCCGAGCTGATCGCCCGGCCCGCGCGGCTGATCTCGACGGCCGACCCGGAGCACGTCACCCGGCTGGGCGGCAGCTACCTGTTCGTCAAGCCGTCGACCGTGGACCTGGGCGCGCTCGCGGGGCTGGTCGACGCCGGCCGGCTGACCGTCCACGTGGCACGGACGTTCCCGCTGGCGCAGGCGGCGGACGCGCAGCGCCTGGTGGAGGCGGGGCGCGTCCGCGGCAAGGTCGTCCTGGAGGTCTGACCCCCCGGCCGGGCGCCGCGCGCGTCGACCGGGGTCGTCTCGCGGCCGGGTCACGGCGGCCGATCCCGGGCGCGGGGCCGGCCGGTGAGGTGGGGTCAGCGGGTGCGGCGGCGGACCAGCAGCGCGATCCCGGCGAGTCCCGACGTGATGACCAGCACCACCGCGACGTTGAGCAGCAGCAGCCGCTGCAACTCGCCGAGGGCCTCGTCGATGTCCTTCGCCGGGTTGAGGGCGTCCTCCGGGATGACCCGCTCGCCGCCGCCGACGCCGCCACTGACGGTGTCGAACTGCCGCTCCAGCGGGACGCCCGCCGTGCGGAGGGTCTCCGACATGCTGAGCCGGCCGAGGAACCAGCCCGCGGCGGTCTTGCGGGCGTCCGGCTGCTTGGCCGGGCGGAAGACGCGCGGCCCGCCGACCGCCTTCGGGTAGAGGTCGTACGTCTGCTTCGCGACGTCGCCGGCGAACACCACGACGGTGTACTTCGGACCGAGGTCGGCCGCCTTCGGGCCCTTTGCCTGCCCGGTGCGGCCGAGGAAGTTGACCTGGTCGATGATCGCCACCACGTGCGTCGGGTGGGCCTCGGCGCGCAGCCGCAGCGGCTCCGCCAGCCCCTCCCCGATGATCTCCACTCCGGCCGGTGCGGGCTTCGGCGCCGCCGTCGCCGTCCCGGACGGACCGAGCGACAGGACCGCCGCCGCGAGCCCGCCCGCCAACACCGCGACCAGCCGCCGCATCGTTCGGACCATCGCCGCCTCCTCGCCCCGTTCGATGGGTGGCTTGCTGCAGGTCACGCGTTGGTCGGCTGACGGGGGTGACCCAACCCGTACCGGGGGTGCCACCCTCAAGACTGCGCAGAACGTCGATCGGTTGCAGCTCGTGGAACAGTAATTGGAACTATCTGTGATCCCGGCCCGACCAATGGACGGTGGCCGTGGATCAGCGGGCGGATCGTACCTTTACGGAGGGGTTCATGGGGGGCAGGTTCTCACGTGTGGCGCGTACCTGGCCGGTGGTGTTCGGCGTGGCGTTCGGTGTGTCGTTGTTGCTGCCGCCCGCGCCGGCGGCCGCCCACAACTCGCTGACCGGCAGCGATCCGCGCAACGGCGCCCGGGTGGCCGAGGCGCCGGCCCGGATCGAGCTGCGTTTCCTGGCGAAGGCGGACCCGAATACGACGAAGATCACAGTGACCGGCCCGGACAACGTGGCCGCGCTGGGCGGCGCGCCGACCTTCTCCGGTTCCCGGGTGAGCGTCCCGTTCAAGCCGGGCCGGGCGGGGCTCTACGTGGTCGGCTACCGGCTGGCGTCCAGCGACGGGCACCCGGTCTCCGGTGAGGTCCGGTTCACCCTGACCACCGGCACCCCCGCCGAGCCGCCGGCCGGCCCGACCGCCCCGCCCTCGGCCGTGCCGTCGCCGAGCGTCGCCGGGCCGACCTCGGCCGGGTCGCCGTCGACCGGTGCCGGGCCGACCTCCGCCGCCCCCGGTCCGGCGGGCACGGGTACGCCGGAAGCCGCGGTGCCGGCGGCGAAGGAGAGCGACGACGCGGCCGGGCGCGGCTGGCTCTGGGCGCTCGGCGGCGTGCTCCTCCTCGCCGCCCTCGCCGCCGGCCTGCTGCTGCGCCGCCGCTCCGCCCGCCGCTGACCGGCACCCGCGCCCCCGACGGGTCAGCGCCCGGACCGACCGGTCCGGGCGCTGACGGGGCACGCCGGGCCGGCGCGGTGCGCGCGTCGGCCACGCGACGGTTCAGACCAGGCGGACCCGGGCGGCACGCAGCCGGCTCAGGGTGCGCTCGCGGCCGAGCACCTCCAGCGACTCGAACAGCGGCAGCCCGACGGTGCGGCCGGTGACCGCGACGCGCACCGGGGCCTGGGCCTTGCCGAGCTTGAGCCCGCGCTCCGCGCCGACCGCCTCCAGCGTCGACTTCAGCGTCTCCGCGTCCCACGACTCCAGCGCCTCGAACGCCGCCGTGGCGGCGTCCAACAGCTCCGCCGCGCCCTCCTTCATGGCCTTGACCCACGCGGCCTCGTCGGTCAGCGGCGCGGCGAGGAAGAGGAAGTCGACGTTCGGCACGATCTCGCTGAGCACCGCGATCCGCGTCTGCGCCAGCGGGGCCACGGCCGCGAAGGCGTCCGCGTCGAACTCCTCCGGCTGCCACGGCGGCGGGGCGATGGTGCCGGTGCCCGTCAGCCACGGCCGGCAGGCGTCGACGAACTCCTCGATCGGGAGCGCCCGGATGTACTCGCCGTTGAACGCCCGGAGCTTCTTCTCGTCGAAGAACGCCGGCGACGGGTTGACCTCCGCCAGCCGGAACTCCTCCTCGATCACGGACCACGGGACGATCTCCCGGTCGCCCGACGGCGCCCAGCCGAGCAGCATCAGGTAGTTGCGCATCGCGGCGGCGAGGTAGCCCTCGTCCCGGTACGCCTCCAGGGCCACCTTGTCCCGGCGCTTGGAGAGCTTCTGCCGCTTCTCGTTGACCACCACCGGCACGTGCGCCCAGATCGGCGGCCTGACCCCGAGGGCGTCCCAGAGCAGCTGCTGCTTCGGGGTGTTGGGCAGGTGCTCCTCGGCCCGGATCACGTGGGTGATCCCCATGGTCATGTCGTCGACCACGTTGGCCAGCAGGAAGACCGGCGAGCCGTCGCCCCGGGCGATGACGAAGTCCTCGATCAGCTTGTTCTCGAAGGTGGGCTCGCCACGGATCAGGTCGACGACCACGGTCTCGCCCTCGTCCGGCGTGCGGAAGCGCAGGGCGCGCCCCTCGCCGGGCGGCAGGCCGCGGTCCCGGCAGAAGCCGTCGTAGCCCTGGTACTGCGAGCCGGTGCGGGCCTGCACGGCCTCGCGGGTGCAGTCGCAGTAGTAGGCGCGGCCGGACTCGTGCAGCCGCGCGGCGGCGGCGCGGTGCTCGCCCGCGTACTCCGACTGGAAGTGCGGGCCCTCGTAGCTGCCGCGCTCGATGCCGATCCAGTCCAGCGCGGAGAGGATGCCCTCGGTCCACTCCGGCTTGTTGCGGGCCGCGTCGGTGTCCTCGATGCGGAGCACGAACACCCCGCCCTGCTGCTTGGCGTAGATCCAGTTCTGCAGCGCCGAGCGGGCGCCGCCGACGTGGAACATACCGGTCGGGGAGGGGGCGAAGCGTACACGTACCGTCACGTCTCCAGCCTACGGCGGCCCGCGACCGGATTCCGCCAGGGGTGCGGCTCAGGGCACCGAGCGGATCTTCAGCACCAGCACGCTGCCCAGCACGGTGACCGCCGCGGTGACCGCGTAGAGCGCCGGATAGCCGCCGAGGTGCACCACGAGCGGGGCCGAGATCGCCGGACCGAGCACCTGCGGGGCGGAGTTGGCGATGTTGATCACGCCGAGGTCCTTGGCCCGGTCGGCGGCGGCCGGCAGGACCTGGGTGATGAGCGCGGCGTCCACCGACAGGTAGACGCCGTAACCGGCGCCGAGCAGCAGCGCGGCGACCACGGCCACCGGCCAGACCGGCGCGACGGCCAGCAGCAGCGCGGCGACCGCCATGATCCCGCCGGCGGCGATGACGAAGACCTTGCGCCGGCCGGACCGGTCCGACAGCCGCCCGGCCACCACGGCGGTGGCCGCCAGGCCGGCCGTGTAGAGCAGGATCAGCACCAGCAGGCCGCCCTCGGGGTCGACGTGGCGCACCTCGTCGGTGAGGAAGTAGAGCAGGTAGAGCGTGCCGAGCGCGTTGCCGAGCTGCACCAGGAACCGGGTGATCCAGGCCCAGCCGAAGTCGGGGTGGCGGCGCGGCGAGATCCACATCGACGCGAGCAGGGCGCGCCACCGCAGCGCCGGGCGGTGCGTGCGGGGCAGCGGGTCGTCGGCGGTGAGCAGCGCGAACGGCAGGGCGAGCAGCAGCACCGCCGCCGCCATCGCCAGGTAGCCGGCGTGGGTGCCGCTCACCACGGCGGTGACCAGCACCACCCCGAGCACCAGCCCCAGCGCCTGGGGGATGCCGACCCAGCCGGAGACACCGCCGCGTTGGTCGACCGGCACCCGGTCCGGCACGGCGGCGGTCAGGCTGGCCAGCATCGCGTTGAAGCAGACCTGCGCGGCGACCCAGCCGAGCGCGACCCCGGCGACGGTGCGTTGCTGCGCCAGCAGCACCAGGGCCGCCGCGCCGAGCAGCGCGCCGCCGGCGGTCCAGACGTGCCGCCGGCCGAACTCCCGCCCGGCCAGCCGCAGGCAGGTCCGGTCCGACAGCGCCCCGGCGAGGGGGTTGGCGAGCACCGCGGCGAGCGCGCCGAGGCCGGTGACCAGGGCCAGCGCGGCCTCCTTGTCGGCCGGCGCGATCCGCTCCAGCTGCTGCGGCAGCAGCACCTGGATCGGCGTGAAGAACGCCATCCAGACGCCGAGGTTCGCCGCGAAGACCAGCGCGATCCAGCTGCGCCGCACCGGCGCGGTCGGCTCGGCGAGCGCCGCCGGCGGCGACGCGGGCGTCGGATCGACGGTGGTCACGGCCGGGCGATCAGGTCACGGAGCCAGGCGTACGAGGACTTGGGCGTGCGGAGCTGGGTGTCGAAGTCGACGTGCACGAGGCCGAAGCGCTTGGTGAAGCCCTCCGCCCACTCCCAGTTGTCCAGCAGCGACCAGACGAAGTAGCCGGTCACGTCGACGCCCTCGGCCATCGCCGCGCGGACCGCGCGCAGGTGCCCGTCGAGGTACGCGATCCGCTCCGGGTCGTGCACCCGGCCGTCGGCGTCGGGCGCGTCGTCGTACGCGCAGCCGCTCTCGGTGACCTGGATCGGCGGCAGGTCGTCGCCGTACGTGCGGTGCAGCCAGCCGAGCAGCTCGTGCAGCCCGTCCGGGGCGACCGGCCAGTCGAAGGCGGTGCGCGGGTATCCCTCCAGCGGCACCAGCTCGAACGGCAGCGGCGAGCCCTCCTGCGGAGCGCTTACGCCGGTCGGGTTGTAGTAGTTGACCCCCAGCACGTCGATCGGCGCGGCGATCACGTCGAGGTCCCCGGCGCGCACCACGCTCGTGTCGAAGCCCAGCTCGGCGGGGTAGCCGCGGCCGAACAGCGGGTCGGTGAAGAGCCGGTTGTGCAGCGCCTCGTACGCCGCGACGGCCGCCCGGTCGGCGGCGCCGTCGCCGGCCGCCCGCACGGGCGAGTAGTTGTTGGCGATGGCGATCGGGCTCGTGGTGTGCGCCCGCAGCGCGGCGACGGCGAGACCGTGGCCGAGGAGCTGGTGGTGGGCCACCGGGAAGGCGTCGAAGAGCAGCGTCCGGCCGGGGGCGTGCTCGCCCGTGCCGTGGCCGAGGCTCATGTGGATGAACGGCTCGTTCAGGGTGATCCAGAGCTTCACCCGGTCGCCGAGCCGGGCGGCGGTCGCGTCGGCGTACTCGGCGAAGCGGTGGGCGGTGTCCCGGGCGAGCCAGCCGCCCGCGTCCTCGGTCCACTGGGGCAGGTCCCAGTGGAAGAGCGTGGCGACCGGGTCGACGTCGTGGGCGAGCAGGTCGTCGACGAGCCGGTCGTAGAAGTCCAGCCCGCGCGCGTCGACCGGGCCGTCGCCGGTGGGCCGCACCCGGGGCCAGGCGATCGAGAAGCGGTACGCCGAGGCGCCCAGCCCGGCCAGCAGCGCGACGTCCTCGCCGTGCCGGTGGTAGTGGTCGCAGGCCACGTCGCCGGTGCTGCCGTCGGCGATCCGGCCGGGGGAGTGGGCGAAGGTGTCCCAGATGGACGCTCCCCGCCCGTTCTCGTCGACGCCACCCTCGATCTGGTAGGCGGAGGTGGACACTCCCCAGCGGAATCCGGCGGGGAACTCGGGCATCGCTGCGGTCGACATGCGCCCTCCCGTACGTGAATCGTGCTCGCGACTCTAGGGCGCGGCCGGTCGATGCGCCATAGGCCGTGCGTCGCCGCAGCGCAATGGATTTCGGCGTGTCTTTTCCAAACCCGTCCTGGTACGTCCGAATTTGCGCATAGAGTGCCGATATCGTGGGATGTCCTCACTGGAGGAAAGACGGAAATGATCCTCGTGGAACGCAGTGCGCACGTGATGGCGCCAGTGGAAGCGGTCTGGGACGTCGTGCAGCGGGCCGAGCAGTTGCCGGCCTGGCTGGCGGGGGTCCGTGCGGCCGAGGTGCTCTCGGGAGAGGGCTTCGGGCGCCGACAACTGGTCCAAGCCGGACGTGGCGCGGCGCATGAGGCCGAGGTGATCGCCTACCAGGAGCCGACCCTGATCGGCTGGCGCGAACGCGCCAAGGGCGCCGGTGCCCGAGCGGAGGCGCGCACCGAGATCTACGTCCAGCTCACGGCGGACGAGGAGGAGGGCGGGACGATCGTGCGACTCATCGTCGTGCGCTGGCCGGCCGGTCCGGTCAAGGCCGCCCTGCTGCGCCTCGGTCTGCGCAGGGTCGGCGCCGACCTGGAGGACTCGCTCGCCCGGCTGACCGATCTGGCCGCCGTCGGCTGAGCCGGGCACGTCCTGGCGCCACCCGCGACGGCGGTGGCCCGGTGTCCCCGCCAGGGACTCCGGACCACCGCCGGTTCGCTCGTCCGGCAACGACGAAGGGCGCACCCGGATGCTGTTGGTTAATTCGGGTTCTGCGTGACGTCGGCCTTCAAGACCTGGTTGTGGTCTTGAAGGCCGACGTTCTCGTAGTGGGGTGGGTGGCGGGTGTCGATGCGGTCGCGGGAGTCGGGGGAGATCCCGGCGGAGACGGTGCGGGTGGCGCGGGCCGCGTTTCCGAAGGGGAGTCTGGCGATTCGGGTGCGGGACGAGTTGGGGGTGTTGTTCACCGACGCGGAGTTCGCGGACTTGTTCCCGGTGCGGGGGAAGCCTGCCTGGTCACCGGGCCGGTTAGTGCTGGTGTTGGTGTTGCAGTTCGTCGAGGGGCTCACCGACCGGCAGGCTGCGGAGGCGGTGCGGGCCAGGATCGACTTCAAGTACGCCTTGGGGCTGGAGCTGGATGATCCAGGCTTCGACTTCTCGGTGTTGTCGGAGTTCAGGGATCGGTTGGTGCAGGCGGGTGCGGGGCGACGGGTCTTGGACGGCGTGTTGGCCGTAGCCCGGGAGAAGGGACTGTTGAAGACGACGGGCCGGGCGAGGACCGATTCCACGCACGTGTTGTCGGCGGCCCGTGAGCTGTGTTGGCTGGAGATGGTCGTCGAGACACTGCGTTCGGCGTTGAACGCGCTCGCTCGGGATGTCCCGGACTGGCTGGCGGAGGTGGCCGAGCCGGACTGGTTCAGGCATTACGCGACCAGGGCCGAGGACTCCCGCTTTCCCAGGGCACGCGCCAAGCGCGACGAGGTGGGGTTGCGGGTCGGGGCGGACGGTATGCGGCTGCTGGAGGCGGTGTTCTCGTCTGGGTCGCCTGAGCAGGCTCGGGGGCTGGAGGCGGTGGAGATCCTGCGGCAGGTGTGGGTCCAGCACTTCCACC
>NZ_JBFABB010000199.1:0-8317 GCF_040640035.1 Micromonospora sp. NPDC023633
GCCGTCCTGGGTGCCGCGCGGCTGCCGCCGACGGGCCGCCCGAGCCGGTGCCGCCGGCCGGCCCGGGCAGGTCGGTGCCGCCGGTGGGCCGGCCCGCACGGGTGTCAGGCGGGCGGCGGCACGGGTGTCAGGCGACCGGGGTGCTCCGGGCCGCGTCCAGGTCGACGAGCGTGGTGTCGTCGGCGTCGTAGGCGAGGGTGCTGGTCACCCGGACCACGCCGCTGACCTGCCCGGCCAGCCGGCCCGCCAGCTCGACGGCGCTGCGCCGGTCCAACCGGCCGTCGAGCGTCACCTCGCCGTCGCGCACCCGGACCGTGACCAGCCCGTCCCGTACCGCGAGCACCCGGCGCAGCACCTCCTGCACCACGTCCTCGCGGATCTCCGCGTCGCTGCGCAGGTGCACCCGCAGCAGGTCGCCGCGCGTGACGATGCCGACGAGCCGGCCCAGGTCGTCGAGCACCGGCAGCCGCTTGACCGACTCCTGGTCCATCTGCCGGGCGGCGGCGGAGATCGTCGCCTCCGGCCAGGTGGTCACCGGCGGGGCGGTCATCAGGTCACGCGCCAGCAGGGCGTCGGCCTTCTCCCGGGCGGCGCGGCGCCGCCGCCCCTCGAAGACCCGCCGCTCGTCGGGGCGGCCGGCCCGCTCGACCTTGTGCAGCAGATCCGACTCGGACACCACGCCGAGGACCCGGCGGAAGCCGTCCACCACGGGCACCCCGCTGATGCCCCGCCGGACCAACGCGTCGACGATCTCCCGGTAGGGGGTCTCTTCCCCCACCGTCGCGACCTCCCGGGTCATCACGTCGCCCACCTGCCACGTCCTCATCACGACCTCCCTGTCGTTCCCACCTGCGACGCTACGGCCGCGGCGGCCCGCCGGGTCAGGGCCGCCGGACCGGGCCAGGAGGGGTCCAAGGTCCCGGTCCGGTGGGGCCCGGTCGGCCCTGCCCGCCGGGCGCCGACGGGCGTCCAATGGAGATGCCACCGGGAAAGCGCGGTGCGAGGCACACGAAGGGACGTGGAGAGAATGGCCGCGACGATCGAGCGCACCACCGCCAGGACTGACGCTCCGGTCGCGGAGACCCGGCACGTCGGCGAGACCACCAGGGAGCGGGCAGCCCGCTACGTCTTCGCCGGCATCCGGATCGCCCTCGGGTGGACCTTCCTCTGGGCGTTCCTGGACAAGGTCTTCGGTCTGGGGTTCGCCACCGAGGCGAAGAACGCCTGGATCAACGGCGGCAGCCCGACCAAGGGCTTCCTGACCTTCGGCGCGGCGGGTCCGTTCGCGGACTTCTACCACGGCATCGCCGGGGCCGCCTGGGCCGACGTGCTCTTCATGGTCGGCCTGGCCGCGATCGGCGTCGCGCTGCTGCTCGGCATCGGGATGCGCCTGGCCGCCGTCGCCGGCACGGTGCTCTACGTGATGATGTGGACGGTCGTCCTGCCTCCCGAGAACAACCCCTTCATGGACGAGCACCTGCTCAACGCGGCGCTGCTGGTCGGGCTCGCACTGGTCAACGCCGGCGCGACCCTCGGCCTGGGCGCGAGGTGGGCCAGGCTCCCGATCGTGCGGCGCTTCCCCTGGCTGCGGTGACCGGGCGCGGCACCTACCCACCAGCGGGCGTCACCACCGGTGACGCCCGCTTCCGCGTGCCCACCCCCGCCGTGTCACGCCCGCCTGCGCCTGCCCACCCCACCGCGTCACGCCCCCGCCGGCCGCGTCTCCCGCCCGCCTGACGTCTCGGGGCAGGTGGGAGGCTCGGCCGGCGCCTCGCCCGCCCGGCCGCGCCGAAGGTCTCCGGGACCGCCACACATCGGCCGGACGCCATCGGGCAGGATCTCGGGTGACGGACATCAGGACCGAAACGGCAGGAGACTCCCGAATGAACCAGGCAGCAGGCGCCCGCTCGGGCAAGCCCGAGGTGGGTCCGATCGAGGGCGCGCCGCCCGCCGACCTCGTCATCGAGGACATCACCGTCGGCGAAGGGCCGGAGGCCCAGCCGGGACAGCTGGCCAGCGTGCACTACGTGGGGGTCGCCCACTCCACCGGCCGCGAGTTCGACTCCTCGTGGAACCGGGGCGAGGCGTTCGACTTCCCGCTCGGCGGCGGGCAGGTCATCTCCGGCTGGGACCGGGGCGTCGTGGGCATGCGGGTCGGCGGTCGGCGCCGCCTGACCATCCCGCCGCACCTGGGCTACGGCGACCGGGGCGCCGGCGGCGTCATCAAGCCGGGCGAGACCCTGGTCTTCGTCGTCGACCTGCTCGGCGTCCGCTGAGCGGACGGCGAGCCTCCTGAGCGGGCGGTGAGCCGCCGAGCGGACGGTCAACCGCTCGGCGCACGGCCAACCGCTCAGCAAACGGGCCAACCGCCCAGCGGACGGGCGAACCGCTCGGCCACGGGCCGGTGCGGATGGCGGACGACGCCGTCGGCACCGGCCCGCACGCCGCGCTGGATCTCGGGCGCCGGAGGTCAGCAGGGCACCAGCTCCCGGTCGGCGCACGGGTCCACGATCGGGATGACCCGGTGCAGGCCGGTGGCCCGCAGCACCCGCTCGACCACCGGGTCGGGGCGGAGCAGCACCAGTTCCCCGCCTCGGGCGCGCACGCGCAGGTGCGCGGCGACCAGCGCCCGCACGCCGGCGGCGGAGAGCAGGCGGACGCCGGAGAGATCCAGCCGGAGCACGGGCCGGGCCGGAGCGGCCCAGAGCGCGGAGCGGAACGTGGCGACGGTGGCGATGTCGACCTCGCCGGTCGCCCGCACCTCCACCTCGTGGTCGGCCACGGTGATCTCCACGTGGAGCCGGTCGTCGCGCTGTTCCATACCGACGAACCTATCCCCCACCACCGACATTTCCGCCCTGCTGAGGGACCGGATCGGGGTACGCCCAGGGTCATACCCGGGGCCTCCCGGATCCCCCTCAGGGAGGACGCGGCGCGGGCCTGCGGGCGGCGACCTCGGCGGCGAGAATGAGCCGATGGTCGCCTCCCGCCCCCGCGCGCCCCGGCTGATCCGACCCGTGCGCGAGCCCGCCACGGTCCCGCCGCCGCTCGACGGGCCGTGGGCGCCCGTCGACCGGCGGCTCGACTCGGTCGAGCTGCTGCCCCTGCCCGACGGGGTATCCGGCCCGGAGGACGTGGTCGTCGACCCGTCCGGGCGGGTGGTCAGCGGCGCGGCGGACGGCCGGCTCTGGTGGTGGCCGGTGGACGCGCCTCCCGGCACCCGCCCCCGGCCGCTCGCCGACACCGGGGGCCGGCCGCTGGGCGTGGAGGTCGACCCGCGCGACGGCAGCCTGGTGGTCTGCGACGCGTACCGGGGGTTGCTGCGGGTGACCGGCGACGGGGCGGTACGCGAGCTGGGCGGGCTCGGGGCGAGGGCACACCTGGCCGACAACGCCACCGTCGCCCGTGACGGCACCGTCTACTTCACCGACTCCTCCGACCGCTTCCCGCTCTCGCACTGGAAGCGGGACCTGCTGGAACACCGGCCCAACGGGCGGGTGCTGGCGTACGACCCGCGCAGCGGGCGCACCGACGTCGTCCGCGCCGGGTTCCACTTCCCCAACGGGCTCGCGCTCACCCCGGACGAGTCGGCGCTGATGCTGGTCGAGACCGCCACGCACCGGCTGGTGCGGGTCTCGCTGGCCGACGGCGCGGTCACCGTGCTGGTCGACCTGCCGGCGTACCCGGACAACCTGACCCCGGTGGGCGACGGGACGTACTGGATCGCGTTGCCCAGTCCCCGGGTGCCGGTGGTGGAGCGGCTGCTGCCCCATCCCCGGCTGCGGCAGTTGGTGGCGGTGCTGCCGGCGGCGGTGCAGCCGAAACCGCTGCGCTACGGCCTGGTGGCCCTCGTCGACGGCGAGGGACGGGTGCTGCGCACCCTGCACGGTCCGCGCGGCACCTACGACATGATCACCGGCGTCCGCCAGCACGGCGACCACCTGTGGCTGGGGAGCCTCACGGGGCCCGGGGTGGCCCGGGTGCCGTTGGGCTGAGCCGCGACGACCGACGCGTCGGGGACCGGCCCGCGTCGGCGGCGGGCCGGTCCCCGGGTGTGCGTACCGTCGGATCAGCCGCCGCGCACGGACGGCGCCGGCACCGGCGAGCCCCCGGCCACCGCACCCGGGTGCGGCACGGCCGACGGGGTCGGCCGCAGGCCGGCCGGCACGGGCAGCGCGCTGCCCTTGACGAACTCGTCCCAGCTGACGTTCCAGGCCGTCCAGCCGTTGCCCTCGTTCAACTCGACCTCGGTGCCCTTGATGGTGACCAGGTCGCCGACCTGCGTGACGCCCATCAGCCAGTCCGCGGCCTCGTTGGACACGTTGGTGCAGCCGTGCGAGACGTTGGTACTGCCCTGATCCCCCACCGACCAGGGCGCGGCGTGGATGAACTCGCCGCCCCAGGTGAGCCGCTGGGCGTCCTCGACGTCGACCACGTAAGGGTCGGCCGAACCCCGGGTGTCGAACGTCGTGAACTCGTGCTTCTCCATGATCACCATCTTGCCGCTGGAGGTCGGCGTGCTCGGCTTGCCCATGCTGACCGGGATCTTGCGGACCACCTTGCCGTCCCGCAGCACCGACATCTGCTTGGTCGCGTTGTCGATCTCCAGGGCCACCTGCCGACCGATCTTGGAGGTGGCGGTGCGGTCGGAGTCGCCGACCCGGTCCTTGCCGATCGGCAGGCCCTCCAGCCCGGCCCGGACGCTGATGCTGGTCCCCGGGCGCCAGAAGTCGGGGGCCCGGTAATAGGCCTGACTGCCGTCGGACACCCACGACCAGGCACCCGGCTGCGGCGGATCCGTCTTCACGAACAAACGGCGCTGCACGTCGCCCCTGGCCTCTTTCGGAATGGGCGGGTCGAACGCCACGGTCACCGGCATGGCGGTGCCGTACGTCCGATTACCGGCGAAGTACAACGTGCTGGTGATTTCCGGCTTCGTCGATTTCGGCATCGTGGTGAAGGTGGTCTTGCGGGTGGTCGTCCTCCCCGAGTCCCCCGTGGCGGTCACCTCCGCGGTGTAGGTGCGCCGGGGCTCCAGGGGCGCCTTCGGCACCCAGCCCGAACCGTCCTCCCGGGGCTCTGCCTCGACCTGCGCGCCCTTGTCGTCGGTGATCCGGACGGCGGTGACCTTCCCGTTCCTGACCGCGGTCCCCACCTCGGCGCTGATCGGCACCTCGCGGGCGCGGTCGGCGGGCGTCACGGTCAGCTCCGGTGCCGCCGCCGCGCGCCCCTCGGCCGGCCCGGCACCCGGTTTGCGGTCGGCGGTGCACCCGCCGAGGGCCAACGGCGCTGCCGCGATGGTCACGGCCAGCACCGTCAGTCGCCGCCTCAACTCCATGATGCGTCCCCCCGTTAATTGGTGTCCCTCAGCCACATTCTCTCCACGCCGCGCCGGATGGGCGCGCAATTTCGGCGGAATAGGGAAAGCAATTATGCGAGGCATTTCCCGCCCTGCACGGAATGGTGCCGCCCGCTCCGGGTTCCGGATCCGTCCGGGATCGTCCGACGCGCCACCGCCGGCCCCCGGCCTCCCGGTGCGTCCCCGTTGCCCCGCCCCGGGCGGTTCGCCGGCCACGAGGCGGTGCGCGGCACGACGCCACCCCGAGCGCGTCGCCGCCGGCGACCACGCTCACGTCCAGGCTCAACCCCGACGCCGCACGCTCACGTCCAGGCGTCGTCGCCGTGGTTGCGTTCCCACCGGCCGCCGACCGGCGGGGTGTCCATCCGGATGGCGGCGTCCGCGTTGCCGGCGAGGTCGTTGTCCTCGACCCGGCAGTCCACGCAGCTGCCCTGATCGGTGATCCACAGCCCGTGGTCCTGGGTGCTCGGCTCCCGGTTGTCCCAGATCCGGTTCCCCCGGATGGTGGCCGAGTCGACGGCCGCGTTGATCGCGATGCCGGCCCGCACCGGCGGCCCGGCGGGCAGCTCGTACGGGGTGCCCGGCGCCGGAGTGGCTCCGCTCCACCCGCTGGGGGAATCCGGCCGGATCGGCGCGAGCGTGAGCTCGGTGTCGTCGTTGGCCGCCACCACGGCGATCCGCTCGCCGACCCGCACCACCTTGCCCCGGTGGCCGTCGTTCGGCCAGGTCGCCCGCCGGTCCACCACCGACTTCTCGGTGTACCGCACCGAGTCGCCGCGCCCGCTCGTCGCCGGCGCCCACTGCCGCCCGTTGTTGCGGATCCGGTTGGCGACCAGGATGGCGTCGCGGACCGGACGGTCGATGCGGATGGCGTCGGCGCTGTTGCCGTAGAAGTCGTTGCTCTCGATGACGATCTCCTCGGCGACCTGCTCCTCGGATCCGCCGAGGTTGCGCTGGTGGTAGCCGTACCGGCCGTTGCCGCTGATCCGGTTGCCGCGGATCGTGTACGGGCCCGGGGTGTTGCCGATGCTGACCCCGTCGCGCAGGTTGCCGTCGATCACGCAGTCGGTGAGGATGCCGCCCCGCCCGGCGGTGTGCGTGGTGCCCTTCGCCGAGACGTGGAAGCCCGCCTCGAGGTTGCCGGTCATGGTGCACGCGGAGACGATCAGGCCGTTCGCGCCCCAGTCGGAGATGCCGAAGCGGTTGCCCTGGGCGTGGCAGCCGATGATCCGCACTCCCCGCGGACGTAGGTGGTCCGCCTCCTGCAACTCCAGGAAGATGCCGTTGGTGGCGTTGGCCACCGCGCTGCAGTTGACGATGTTGAACCGCTCGACGCTGCCCCAGCCGCCGATGCCGACGCCGATGCCGGCACCGCCCATCTCGGTGCCGCTGTCCAGCCGCCCGCACCCAGCCACCAGCACCCCCTCGATGAGGCAGTCCTGCAGGAAGTCGCAGCCCAGGCCGGTGGCGGCGGTGTGGTGGATGTACAGGTTGCGGAAGATGCCGCGCACGACGTACTGCAACCCGAGCCCCTTGGCCAGCGGGTTGTAGTCCGCCGAGGCCACCCCCGAGCCGTCGATCTCGAAGTCGGAGAAGGTGCAGTCCGCCAGGTGCCGGACCCGGTCGGCACCGTGCTGGAGCGTGGTGTAGAAGGCCAGCGGCGCCGGGTCGGCCCGGTTGCCGGCGTTGCTGAGCACGAAGCGGGTCGCCCCCGGGCCGGCGCCGACGAGCGACACCCCGGAACGCCACACGGTGCCCGAGTCCCGCATCGAGTAGACCCCGGGCGGGCAGTAGACGATCCGGGCCCGGCCGTCGGCGGCGTACGCGTCGCCGAGCCGGTCCACCAGCGCGGCGAGCGCCGGCTGGTCGTTGGCCACCCCGTCGCCGACCAGGCCGTGTTCCCGGGCGTCGCAGAGCAGCGGGGCGCCGGCCACCGCGTGGCGGCGCACGCCGCCGGCGGAGGGCATGTTCGGGTACGCCACCTCGTCCTCCCCTCGGCGAGACTGCCCGGCCCGCATTCCCGGCCGTTTCCGGGGGAAACGCGGGCCGCGACGGCGACGGCCCCGGCGCCGCCGGAGGGCGGAGCCGGGGCCGTCGTGGCCGGGGGTCAGACGTTGGCGATCAGCACCGCCGGCCGCTCGACGCAGTCGGCGACGTGCCGCAGGAAACCGCCGGCCACCCCGCCGTCGCAGACCCGGTGGTCGAAGGTCAGGCTGAGCTGCGTCACCTTCCGCACCGCGAGCTGCCCGTCCACCACCCAGGGCTTGTCCACGATCCGGCCCACCCCGAGCAGCGCCGCCTCCGGGTGGTTGATGATCGGGGTGGAGCCGTCGACGCCGAAGACGCCGTAGTTGTTCAGCGTGAACGTGCCGCCGGTCAGCCGGGCCGGGGGCAGCGTGCCGGCCCGGGCGGCCGTGGTCGTCGCGGTCAGCTCGGCGGCCAGTTCGGCGGTGGTGAGCCGCTGCGCGTCCCGCAGCACCGGCACGACCAGCCCCCGGTCGGTCTGGGCGGCGATGCCCAGGTGCACCCCGGCGGACTGGACGATCCGCTGGCCCTCGGTGTCGACCCGGGCGTTGAGCTGCGGGTACCGGCGCAGCCCGGACAGGCAGATCCGGGCCAGCAGGGCCAGGATGCTCACCGGCGCGTCCGGGGTCGCCGCGTTGATCGCCGCGCGGGTCTCCAGCAGACCGGTGGCGTCCACGTCCACCCAGATGGTCACCTCGGGGATCTCCCGCCGGCTGCGGGAGAGCTTGTCGGCGATCGCCTTGCGGATGCCGGTCAGCGGGACGATGAGGTCCTCGGCGCCGGAGACCGCCGACGGGACGGGCTCGTCCGGCACCGCGGCGAGCCGGGCGGCCGGCGTCGCCGCCCCGGCCGCGGCGGCCTCCACGTCCGCCCGGCGCACCACCCCGCCGGGGCCGGTGCCGCGCAGGGTGGCCAGGTCGAGGCCGTGCTCGC
>NZ_JBFABB010000200.1:0-8280 GCF_040640035.1 Micromonospora sp. NPDC023633
CACTACATCAGCGTCGTCGGCTACCGCGACAACGGCAACACCGTCACCATCGCCGACTCCGCCGACCCCAACCAGGCCTCCTACCGGATGAGCGTCGACAACCTGGCCGACTGGATCGCCACCCGCGGCTACACCGCCTGACCCGACCCGACGCAACACCGAACGACGACAAGGGCCGGCCCCGACACGGGGCCGGCCCTTGCGTCGTCTCAGTCCGCAGCCGCGCCGGAGCCGGACTCAGCGGCGCTGGAGCCAGACTCAGCCGCCCGAGTCGGCCAGCTCGGCGCCCTCCGGGACGGTGTCGTCGTCGCGGCTGGCCAGCCAGCCTTCCGGCAGGAAGACCTTGCCGGGCGAATTGGTGCGGCCGCGCGGCTGGCCCAGCGTGGCCACCGGGAAGGGCACGGTCGGATCCAGCTTGCCGAGCAGGTCGTCGAGCTGGGCCAGGCTCTCGATCATGGCCAGCTCGCGGCGCAGCTCGCTGCCGACCGGGAAGCCCTTGAGGTACCAGGCGACGTGCTTGCGGAAGTCGGTGCAGCCGTCCCGCTCGCCCCGGGCGGGGGTGCGGGCGCCCGCGGTGAACTGGTCGACCAGCAGTTCGGCGTGGCGACGCATGGTCCGCGCCACCTCGCCGAGGGTGGGCAGCCGGCGCTCCGGGCGGCCGTCGAACGCGGCCTCCAGGTCGGCGAAGAGCCACGGGCGGCCCAGGCAGCCCCGGCCGATCACCACGCCGTCGACGCCCGTGTGCGCCACCATCCGCAGCGCGTCGTCGGCCTCCCAGATGTCGCCGTTGCCGAGCACCGGCACGTCCAGCGCCTGCTTGAGCGTGGCGATGGCGTCCCAGTCCGCCGTGCCGGAGTAGCGCTGCGCCGCCGTACGCCCATGCAGGGCGACCGCCGCCACGCCGGCGTCCTGGGCGGCGAGGCCCGCTTCCACGTACGTCAGGTGGTCGTCGTCGATGCCCTTGCGCATCTTGACCGTGACCGGCACCCCGGCGGGCGACGCGGCGTCCACCGCGGCCCTGACCAGCCGCGCGAAGAGTCGGCGCCGCCACGGCAGCGCCGAGCCCCCGCCCTTGCGGGTGACCTTGGGCACCGGGCAGCCGAAGTTGAGGTCGATGTGGTCGGCGAGGTCCTTCTCCACCACGATCCGCACGGCGGCGGCGGTGACCTCGGGGTCGGTGCCGTAGAGCTGGAGGCTGCGGGGCCGCTCGTCGTCGCCGAACGCGATCATGCGCAGCGTCTTCGGGTTCCGCTCCACCAGCGCGACGGTGGTGATCATCTCGCAGACGTAGATGCCGCCGCCCTGCTCCCGGCAGAGCTGCCGGAAGCCGATGTTGGTGATGCCGGCCATCGGCGCGAGCACCACCGGCGGCCACACCTCGTGCCGCCCGAGGGTCAGCGGGCGCAGGGCGGGAACGGTCGGCGCGGTCACCGGACAAGTGTACGGGGGGACCGGGCGGCGCAACTCCCGCGCCGGCCGGTCCCCCGCCGCAGCTCAGCAGCCGGTAAGGCGCTCGATCAGGTAGCGCTCGACCTGGTCCAGCGCGATGCGCTCCTGGGCCATGGTGTCCCGGTTCCGGACGGTCACCGCGTTGTCGTCCAGGGTGTCGAAGTCGACCGTGACGCAGAACGGGGTGCCGATCTCGTCCTGGCGGCGGTAGCGGCGGCCGATCGCCTGCGAGTCGTCGAACTCCACCACCCAGCGCTTACGCAGGTCGGCGGCGAGGCCCTTCGCCTTCGGCGAGAGCGCCTCGTTGCGCGACAGCGGCAGCACCGCCACCTTGACCGGGGCCAGCCGCGGGTCGAAGCGCATCACCGTGCGCTTGTCCACGCCGCCCTTGGTGTTCGGCGCCTCGTCCTCGTCGTACGCCTCCAGCAGGAACGCGAGCACCGCGCGGGTCAGGCCGGCGGCCGGCTCGATGACGTACGGCATCCAGCGCTCGCCCTTGGCCTGGTCGAAGTAGGACAGGTCGACGCCGGAGTGCTTGCTGTGCGTCAAGAGGTCGAAGTCGGTGCGGTTGGCGATGCCCTCCAGCTCCGCGAACTCGGTGCCGCCGAACTGGAAGCGGTACTCGATGTCGACGGTGCGCTTCGAGTAGTGGGAGAGCTTCTCCTTCGGGTGCTCGTAGAAGCGCAGGTTGCTCTCCGACAGGCCCAGGTCGAGGTACCAGTTCCAGCGCTCGGAGAGCCAGTATTCGTGCCACTGCTCGTCCGAGCCCGGCTCGACGAAGAACTCCATCTCCATCTGCTCGAACTCGCGGGTACGGAAGATGAAGTTGCCCGGGGTGATCTCGTTGCGGAACGACTTGCCGGTCTGGGCGATGCCGAACGGCGGCTTCTTGCGGGCGACCGTCTCGACGTTCTTGTAGTTGACGAAGATGCCCTGGGCGGTCTCGGGCCGCAGGTAGTGCATGCCCTCCTCGCTCTCGACCGGGCCGAGGAACGTCTTCATCAGGCCGTTGAACATCTTCGGCTCGGTGAAGGTGCCCTTGTTGCCGCAGTTCGGGCAGTTCAGCTCGGTCAGCGAGGCCGGCGGCTTGCCGTGCTTGGCCTCGTACGCCTCCTCGAGGTGGTCGGCCCGGAACCGCTTGTGGCACGACTGGCACTCGGTCAGCGGGTCGACGAAGGCGTCCAGGTGGCCGGAGGCGGCCCAGACGTCGCGGGCCAGGATCACGGCGGAGTCGAGGCCGACCACGTCGTCGCGCTGCTGGACCATCGTCTTCCACCACTGCCGGCGGACGTTCTCCTTCAGCTCCACGCCGAGCGGACCGTAGTCCCACGCCGACCGGGTGCCTCCGTAGATCTCGCTGGAGGGGAAGACGAAGCCTCGGCGCTTGGCGAGGCTGACGACGGCGTCGACACGGTCGGCTGGCATGTTTTCCTCCTACGCCGACTGGCGGTCGGCGGGGACGCGGCAAAAGGACGGAACGAGCAGTTCGGGACCCGCGTCGTCCCGGGCCCAGCAGAATACCGAGACGGGTCAGCTCACCCCGCACACCTCCATGCCGCCGGTCTGCTGGTCCTGCCCGAGGGTGACCTCCTGCCGGTCCTGCTGGCCGCCGGTGTAGGTCACGTCGACCGGCACGGTGAGGGAGACGGCATCCACGTCGCCCACCCGGAACGTCGCGATCCGCGGCTCGGCGGCCACCCGGCGCTCGAACTCCCGGCGCGACTCGCGCCGCTGCGCGTCGTCGCAGAGCTGGTCGTACGCCGCGCCGTACTTCCGCTCGACGAGCGCCTGGTAGTAGTCGGTGGAGACGGCTCGTCCCTGCTCGCGCACGGCCTGCACCCCGGTCACGGCCAGACCCACCACGGCCGCGCCGCCACCGCCGCAGCAGAGCAGCACGGCGAGTGCCCCGGCGCCCAGCCCGAGCCAGAGCCGGGTGTTGCGCCCCTCGGTGGGCGGCGCCGCGAACGGCGGGGTGACCCCCGGTCCGGGCGGCGGGGCGGGCACGCCCGGGTCCCCCGGCGGACCGGGCACGGCGGGCGGCTGCGCCCCCTGCTGGCCGGGCGGCGGAGGGTACGGCGGCGGGATCGCCGGTCCGGGAGCGGTCATGAGAGCAATGTAGTGCCCACGGGCTCAGCGGTAAGGACCAGCGGCCCGATCGCTGGCGGCCAGGACGACGTCCCCGCCCGGGGCGGCGCTGGCGAGCGCCTCGTACGCCGACGGTTCGTCGACCGACTCGGCGAGCAGCGGCACGGCGGTGATCTTGACGTCGAAGCCGCCCAGGGCGCGCCGGTAGGTGCCGACCGACTCCCATTCGGTGACCAGGCACCAGTGCCGGGGGTCGTCCAGCGCCCGGACCAGTTGGCCGCGCAGGTAACCGGGGCGGGCCGCGAGCGCGGCGAGGGCGGCGTGCGCCCGCTCGGTGAACGCGTCGGCGACATCGACGTCGACCACGAACCGGTTCGTCACCAGCACGGGGTTCCTCCTCGTAGAGTCTGTGGGATGCAGCGTACGCAGAGCCCCCTGCCGGCCCGGCTGGCCCGGGCGAACCCGACGACGGTGTTCCTGGTCACCCTGGTGCTGGTGCTGGTCGCGTTCTTCACCCCCGGCGTGGTCGGCGGGCTGCTCACCCTGCTGCTCGCCGCGGCCGTGGCCGCGCTGATGGTCACCACCTGGTCGGTGCAGACGGCGCAGACCAGGCTGATCCGGCTGGTGGCGCTCACCCTGCTGGTCACCGCGGGCCTGGTGAAGCTGTTCTGACATGCAAGCATGCGTTTTTGACAATCATTATCGTTGTCGCGGACAGTTCGTAACATGAACATCCGCTCCGCCCCACGCACCCTGGCCGTCGCCACCACCGCCCTGCTCGCCCTGGGCGGTGTCGCGGCCTGTTCCGACGACGACACGGCCGGCGCCGACCCGCAGCGGGTCGACGTGGTGGCCGCCTTCTACCCGTTGCAGTTCCTCGCCGAGCGCATCGGCGGCGACGCGGTGAAGGTCAGCAACCTGGTCAAGCCCGGGGCGGAACCGCACGACCTGGAGCTGAACCCGGGCCAGGTCGGCCAGGTCGCCGAGGCGGAGCTGGTCGTCCTCCTCAAAGGCTTCCAGCCGGCGCTGGACGAGGCCGTCGAGCAGAACGCCAAGGACCGCGCGTTCGACGTGTCGACCGTGCAGCCGCTGATGGACGCCGCCGCGGGCGGCCACGACCACGACCACGAGGGCGAGGAGCACGCCCACCCCGAGGAGTCGGGCAAGGCCGAGGAGCCCGGCCACGAGGAGCCCGGCCACGAGGAGAGCGGCACCAAGGACCCGCACCTGTGGCTGGACCCGACCCGCCTGGCCACGGTCGGCGACAAGCTCGCCGAGCGGCTCGGCCAGGCCGACCCGGACCGCGCCGCCGACTACACCGCCCGCGCCGGGGCGCTGCGCGCCGAGCTGGAGAAGCTGGACGCCGAGTTCACGGCCGGGCTGAAGACCTGCCAGCGGCGGGAGATCGTGGTCAGCCACACCGCCTTCGGCTACCTGACCGAGCGCTACAAGCTGGAGCAGATCGGCATCACCGGTCTCAGCCCGGAGAACGAGCCCGCCCCGCAGCGTCTGGCCGAGGTCGCCGAGGAGGCCCGGGAGCACAAGGCCACGACGATCTTCTTCGAGACCCTGGTCAGCCCGAAGGTGGCCGAGACCATCGCCGCCGAGGTCGGCGCGAAGACCGCGGTGCTGGACCCCCTGGAGGGACTGTCGACCGGCGGCGGCGACTACCTTTCGGTGATGCGTACCAACCTTGCGACCCTGAGGACGGCGTTGAGCTGCTCGTGACATCCCCAGTCATCACCGTCGCGCACGGGGTGGTCGGCTACGACGGCCGCCCCGTGCTGCGCGATGTCTCGCTGACCGTGACCGCCGGCGAGGTGGTCGCGGTGCTCGGCGCCAACGGCTCCGGCAAGTCCACCCTGATCCGCGCCGCGCTCGGCCTGGTGCCGCTCAGCTCCGGGTCGGTCACCCTCTTCGACCGTCCGTTGCGCCGCTTCCGGCAGTGGCACCGGATCGGGTACGTACCGCAGCGGCTGGGCGCCGGCAGCGGCGTGCCGGCCACCGTCCGCGAGGTGGTGGCCTCCGGCCGGCTCGCCCGGCGCGGGGTGCTGCGCCCGCCCGGCGCGGCGGACCGGGCCGCGGTGACCGCCGCGCTGGAGGCGGTCGGGCTCGCCGACCGGGCCAACGACCCGGTCGGCACCCTCTCCGGCGGGCAGCAGCAGCGCACCCTGATCGCCCGGGCGCTGGCCGGCCGGCCGGAGCTGCTGGTCCTCGACGAGCCGACCGCCGGGGTCGACGCGGCCAGCCAGGAGGCGTTCGCCGGGGCGCTGCACGACTTCGTCGCCGGCGGCGGCACGGTGCTGCTGGTGGCCCACGAGCTCGGGCCGCTGCGGCCGCTGATCAGCCGGGCGGTCGTCGTACACCAGGGTGGGATCTGCCACGACGGCGCGGTGCCCGAGCCCGCCGGCCACCACGCGGAGCCCGACCACGACCACGTGCACCCGCACGGTCCCGACGAGCCCGCCGGGCTGTGGAGCAGCTGAGATGGAACTCTTCCAGTACCCCTACATGCAGCGGGCCCTGATCGGGGCGCTGATCATCGGCCTGGCCGCACCGGCGCTCGGCATCTACCTCGTGCAGCGGCGGCTCGCCCTGATCGGCGACGGGGTGGGGCACGTGGCGCTCACCGGCGTCGGCGCGGGCCTGCTGCTCAACCGGTCCCCGGTGCTCGTCGCGGTGGCCGTGGCGACCGCCGGTGCGATCACCATCGAGCTGGTCCGCGCCCGCGGGCGCACCTCCGGCGACCTGGCCCTGGCCCTGCTCTTCTACGGCGGCATCGCCGGCGGCGTGACGCTGGTCGGGCTCTCCGACAGCACCAGCGCCAACCTGAACGCCTACCTGTTCGGGTCGCTGACCACGATCTCCCCGCAGGACCTGACCACGATCGCGGTGCTCGGCGTCGCGATCGGGGTGACCATGCTGGCGCTGCGCCCGGCCCTGTTCGCGGTCTGCCACGACGAGGAGTACGCCCGGGTCTCCGGCCTGCCGGTGCGCACGCTCAACCTGCTGCTCGCCGTGGCCACCGCGGTCACCGTGACGATCGCCATGCGGGCCGTCGGGGTGCTGCTGATCAGCGCCCTGATGGTGGTGCCGGTGGCCACCGCGCAGCAGGTGACCCGGGGGTTCCGCAGCACGATGACGGCGGCGATGGCGCTCGGGCTCTTCGCCGCGGGCTCCGGGGTCTGGGTGGCGGCGAACGCCGACACCGCCCCCGGCGCCTCGGTGGTGCTGATGGCGATCGCCTCGTTCGGGGTGGTCGCGGTCCTCGGCGCGGTGTGGCGGGTGCTGCGCCGACGGCGCACCCCGGCCGCCGCGCCCGCGCCCGAGCCGCACGAGGTGGTGCTTCACTGATCCTGGTCGGCGGCGGGTGATCCTGGTCAGCGGCGTGTCGGCGGGATTGGTTACCGTTACGGGGTGACCGACGGATCAGGCTACGACGCCTTCGAGGGCGCGAGCGAGCTGCTGCGTGCCCTCTCGGCACCGATCCGGCTGGCCATCGTCAGCGAGCTCGCCGAGGGCGAGCGCTGCGTGCACGAGCTGGTCGACAAGCTCGGCGCCGCGCAGCCGCTGGTCTCCCAGCACCTGCGGGTGCTGCGGGGCGCCGGCGTGGTGCGCGGCTCCCGGCGGGGTCGCGAGATCGCGTACGCGCTGGTCGACGAGCACGTCGCACACATCGTGGCCGACGCGGTGAGCCACGCCGGGGAGGGATCATGAGCATGACCGGTTCCACGGTCCGCAACACCCGGCAGCGCTCGGCGGTGAGCGCGCTGCTCGGCGAGCTGGAGGGCTTCCACAGCGCGCAGGAGCTGCACGCGATGCTGCGCGAGCGCGGCGAGCGGGTCGGGCTGACCACCGTCTACCGCACCTTGCAGGGGCTCGCCGACACGGGCGAGATCGACGTGATGCGCCCGCCGGGCGGCGAACACCTCTACCGCCGGTGCAGCGAGGGCCACCACCACCACCTGGTCTGCCGGGCCTGCGGCCGCACCGTGGAGGTGGCGGGGCCGACGGTGGAGAACTGGGCCGAGCGGGTGGCGGCGAAGCACGGCTACGCCGACGTCAGCCACACCCTGGAGATCTTCGGCACCTGCCCGGCCTGCGCGGGCTGACTCCGCCCGCCGCCGCTGCCCCGCCCGCCGCCGAGCGGTGCGCCGCCGGTCCGTCGCGTGCCGGGGACGGCCGCGCGTGGCACGCTGTCCGGCGTGAAGATCTACGCCGATCGCTTCCCGACCGCCGTCCGACAGATGATCACCGACCTGCTCGTCGTCGCCTGGGTGTACGGCGCGATCCGTGGCGCGCTGTGGCTGCACGACCTGGTCCAGAAGCTCGCCGTACCCGGGCAGAAGCTGGAGGGCGCCGGCGGCGGCCTGGCCGACAACCTGGCCGAAGCGGGCGGCAAGGTCGGCCGGGTGCCGCTGGTCGGCGACGAGCTGACCGCGCCGTTCGAACGCGCCGCCACCGCCGCCCGCTCGCTGGCCGAGGCGGGCCGGGACCAGCAGGAGCTGGTCGACCAGCTCGCGCTCGCGCTGGCCGTCGCCGTGCTGGTCTTCCCGCTCGGCCTGGTGCTCTTCGGGTGGCTGCCGCTGCGGGTGCGCTGGATGCGCCGGGCCGCCTCGGCCGCGAAGCTGGCCGCCGCCCCCGCCGGCCGGAGGCCGTGCACGCGCCAGACGGCGCAGAGGTTGGCGACACTGCCGCCGCCCACCCAGACGACGTCCTGGGCGAGCAGGTGGGCGCGGACGTCGT
>NZ_JBFABB010000201.1:0-8156 GCF_040640035.1 Micromonospora sp. NPDC023633
TCGGCGGCGGCCTGGCGGCGCTGCACCGCGCGGCGCTGCCGCGCGCGGCGGCCGGCGTGCTGGCCGGGGCGCTGCTGATCGGCCTGGCGGCCGTCCTGATCGGAGTTTCCGCATGACCATGGGGGAGTTCCTGCTGGTGGTGGTGCTGGCGTTGCCGGCGCTCGGCGCGCTGGCGGTGGCGGCGACGCCGCGGGACCGGGCGGCCCGGGCGGTCGGCACGGCCGTCGCGGCGCTGACCCTGGTGGCCGCCGCGCTGCTCCTCCTCGGCGACCGGACCTGGTCGGCCTACGGGGCCGACGCGCCCGCGGTGCGCCCGTGGCACCGGCTCGACCTGCCCTGGGTGCCCGGCCTCGACCTGCGCTTCCATCTCGGGGTGGACGGCATCTCCTGGCCGCTGGTCGTGCTGACCGCCCTGCTGACGCTGCTCTGCTGCGCCTACACGCTGTGGAAGGTCCCCGACGGCGGCAGCGGGCGGGCGCTGGTGGCCCTGCTGCTGGTCGTCGAGGTCGGCATCCTCGGCACCTTCCTCGCCCTCGACCTCGTGCTCTTCTTCGTCTTCTTCGAGGTCGTCCTGCTCCCGATGTACGCGATCATCGCCGGCTGGGGCGGCGCGGACCGGCGGCGGGCGGCCCGCAAGTTCGCCCTCTACACGCTGCTCGGCTCGGTGCTGCTGCTGGTCGGCGTCTACGTGGTGGTGGCCGCCGCCGGGACGGCCGACGTGGTGGCGCTGACCGGCGGGACGGGGCTGTCCCGGGGCACCCAGCTCGCGGCGTTCACGCTGCTCGCGCTGGCCTTCGCGGTGAAGAGCCCGCTCTGGCCGCTGCACTCCTGGCTGCCCGACGCGCACACCCAGGCGCCCACCGTCGGCAGCGTGGTCCTCGCCGGGGTGCTGCTCAAGATGGGCACGTACGGGCTGATCCGGATCGCGGTCGGGGTGGCCCCGGAGGGCGCCCGCTGGGCGGCCCCGGTGCTCGGCGCGCTGGCCGTGGCGGCGATCCTGGTCGGGTCGCTGGTCTGCCTCGCCCAGCGTGAGCTGAAGCGGCTGATCGCGTACTCCAGCGTCGGGCACATGGGCTTCGTGCTGCTCGGCGTCGCCACGCTCACCACCACCGGCATCCAGGCGGCCCTGATCGGCAACGTCGCGCACGGGGTGATCACCGGCCTGCTCTTCTTCCTCGCCGGCGCGATCAAGGACCGTACGCACACCGGGTCGCTCGACGAGCTGTCCGGGCTGCGCGAGACCGCCCCCCGGCTCGCCGGGCTGCTCGGCTTCGCCGCCGTCGCCTCGCTCGGCCTGCCCGGGCTGGCCGGCTTCTGGGGCGAGGCGTTCGCGGTGGTCGCGGCCGTCGAGGTCGGCGGGGCGCTCTGGACCACCCTGGGTGTGCTGGCGGCGATCGGCGGGGCGCTCACCGCGGCGTACCTCCTGCGGCTGCTGCGCAGGGTGACGCACGGGCGGCCCAGCCCGGCGGTCGGGCGGCTCACCTCCGGCGTGGCCGGCGTGGAGCTGGTCGCGTGGGCGCCCCTGGTGCTGCTGGCCCTCGCGGTCGGCCTGGCCCCGACCCTGGTGCTCGGCGTCGCCGAGGCCCCCGTCGACGCCCTGGTGGAGGTGCTGCGGTGAGCGAGCGAATCATCGGGCTCGGCGCTCTGATGTCTCATGACGGCACGCAGCGAAGCGGAGTGCCGGCATGAGCGAGCGGAGCGAGCGAATCATCGGGCTCAGCGCTCTGGTGCCTCATGACGGCACGCAGCGAAGCGGAGTGCCGGCATGAGCGTGGTGCAGAGCGTCGACAACGTGGCGCTGCTCCCGGCGTACCTGGCCGCGGGGACGGCCGTGCTGGTGCTGCTGGCCGACCTGCTGGTGGCCCGGGGCCGGGTCACGCTGGCGACGGCCGCCGTCGGCGCGGCGGCCACGGCCCTCGGCGCGGCCCTGGTCGGCGGCGGGGACGAACGCCGCACGTTCTGCGTCGGCCCCGACTGCTCGTACGTCTTCGGCGGCCGGGCCGCCCTGGTCGCCGTCGTCGTCGCCCTACTCACCCTGGGCGTGCTCGCGCTGTCCGGCCCGCTGCTGCGGGCGGGGCAGTCGCCGACGGGGGAGTACTGCTTCCTGCTCGCCTGCTCGATGACGGGCGGCGTGGTGCTCGGCGCGGCCGGCGACCTGATCACCCTGATCGTGGCGCTGGAGACGCTCACCCTCCCGCTCTACGTGCTCGTCGGGCTGCGCCGGGGCAGCCTGGCCAGCGCCGAGGCGGCCGTCACCTTCTTCGTGGTCAGCGTGGTCGCCACCACCCTGACGCTGCTCGGGGCGGCGCTGCTCTACGCGGCCACCGGCGGGTTGCACCTGGGCCGGATCGGCGCGATCCTCGCCGACCGGCCGGACCTGCTGGACCTGCCGCTCACCACCGCCGCCGTGGCGCTGGTGGTGCTGGGGCTGGCGTTCAAGGTGGCGGCCGTGCCGTTCCACGCCTGGGCGCCGGCCACCTACGACGGCGCGCCGCTGCCGGTGGCGGCGTACCTGTCCACCGCCTCCAAGCTGGGCGGCGTGGTGGCCCTGCTCGCCGTGGTGCAGCACGCGCTGCCGGCCGGCGTGACCGGCCCGGTGCTCGCCCTGCTCGCGGTGCTGACGATGACCGTCGGCAACCTGGTGGCGCTGCGCCAGCGGCGTACGGTCCGGCTGCTCGCCTGGTCCTCGGTGGCCCAGGCCGGCTACATCCTCGCCCCGCTCGGCGCGCTGGCGCTGGCCGCCGGACGCACCGCCGACGCCCGCACCGCCGCGTACGCGGCCGCCGTGGCGTACGCCGTCTTCTTCGTGGTGCTGGAGCTGGCGGCCTTCGCGGCCGTGGTGGCGCTGCGCCCGGCGGGCGCGGACGGCGGCACGCTCGACGACCTGCGCGGGGCGGCCCGGCGACACCCGTGGCGGGCGGCGGCGCTCGGGCTGGCGCTGGTCGGGCTCGCCGGCCTGCCGCCGGGCCTGGCCGGCCTCTTCGCCAAGGTGACCGTGGTCCGTTCGCTGCTGGACGGCGGCGCGGGCTGGCTCGCCGTGGTGGTGGCCGTGAACGCGGTGATCGGTCTCGCCTACTACCTGCGCCTCACCGCCACCCTCTGGGCCGCGCCGACCACCGCGCCGACCACCGCGCCGGCCGGCACGCCGGGCGGGGACGCCCCGGGCGTCGGGGCCGGCGGCGCCCCGGCAGTGGTCCCCGTGCGGGCCCGGACGGTCGGCGTGGTGCTGGCCGTGGCGACGGCGGCTGCGCTGGTGCTCGGCTTCGCCCCGCAGCTCGTGCTCGACGTCGCCGCCCGCTGAGGCGCGGCGCGGTTCCGTCCGGCGGTCTTCCCGTCTTCGGGGGCGGTAGTCCTCGCGGGCACTTCGGACATCTCAGGCAACTCACAGCCATGAGACGGATGGTTGGCGGGTACCGGGTTGTTGAACCGGTCAGCGGATCCCGCGTGATCCGTGCTGCACCGAAGGAGTGATCGTGCACCACAACCGTCTGAAGACCGCCGCGCTGCTCGGCCTGCTCACGTCGCTGATCCTGGCGGTGGGCTACTGGTTCGGCGGCAGTGGCGGCCTGGTCATCGCCGTCGTCCTGTCGCTCGTGATGAACGGTGTCACCTACTTCTACTCCGACAAGCTCGCGCTGCGCTCGATGCGGGCGCAACCGGTCAGCGAGGCGGAGTTCCCCGAGCTGTACCGGATGGTCCGCGAGCTGGCCACCGAGGCCGGGCAGCCGATGCCGCGCCTGTACGTGAGCCCGACGTCGCAGCCCAACGCGTTCGCCACCGGGCGGAATCCCCAGCACGCGGCCGTCTGCGTCACCCAGGGGATCACCGAGATCCTCGACCACCGCGAGCTGCGGGGCGTGATCGGGCACGAGCTGTCGCACGTCTACAACCGGGACATCCTCATCTCCAGCGTGGCGGCCGGTCTGGCCGGCATCATCACCATGCTGGCGAACATCGCCTGGTTCATCCCGCTGGGCGGGGGCGACGACGAGGACTCCCCGAACCCGGCCGTGCTGCTGCTCACCATCATCCTGGGGCCGATCGCGGCCACCGTCATCCAGTTGGCGATCAGCCGCAGCCGGGAGTTCCAGGCGGACGCCTCCGGCGCCCGGCTCACCCGGGACCCGCTGGCCCTGGCCAGCGCCCTGAAGAAGATCCACATGGGTACCCAGCGCCGGCCGTTGCCGGCCCAGGGGCAGCTCACCAGCACCGCCCACCTGATGATCGACAATCCGTTCCGGGGCGGCGGCGTGGCCGCCCTCTTCTCCACCCACCCCAAGATGGAGGAGCGGGTCGCCCGGCTGGAGCGGATGGCCGCGAACAGCGGGCCCGTGCGGTTCGAGCGCTGAGGCGCTGATCACCTTTCCGCCCGTGTCCGGTCCCCCGGACACGGGCGGAACGCCGTGTGAGCGCGTTAACCGTTCCTTTCCCGCGTCCGGCGGCGTTAGGGTCGGAAGGTTCCCCACCCGTTACATCCCCTGGAGGTCGACCGTGGCCGCACTGCGCCAGTACCTGGGCGTCTGGCGGATCCCCGGGGCGCCGATGCTGCTGCTCACCGGCATCCTCGGTCGGCTCGGGATCGGCATGACGCCGCTGGCGCTGCTGCTGGTCGTCGAGCAGGTCACCGGCCGCTACTCGCTGGCGGCCGTCGCCGGGGGCATCTACGCGCTCTCCGGCGCCGCGCTCAGCCCCGTGGCCGGCCGGATCGCCGACCGGATCGGCCCCAGCCCGGTGCTCGTCGGCACCGCCGTCGCCCACCCGTTCGCCCTGCTCGGCCTGCTCTGGTCCGCCCGCTCCGACACCGGCAGCCTGGCGCTGGTCTTCGTGGCCTCCGGGGTCGCCGGGGCCACCTACCCGCCGCTGACCGCCGCGATCCGGGGCGCCTGGAACGACCTCACCTCGCCGGCGTCCGGCCGGTGGCACCTGCGCAACACCGCCCTCGCCGCCGAGACCACGCTCTTCGAGATCGTCTTCGTGCTCGGCCCGCTGCTGGTCGCCGGCTTCATCCTGTTCGCCGACGCCGGGGCCGCCCTGGTCGGTTCGGCCGTGGTGACCCTGGTCGGCACGATGGCGGTGGCCCTCGGCCGGGTGATGCGCGGCTGGCGGCCACACCCGCGCGAGCACCAGACCAGGGGGCTCGGCCCGCTGCGCGTGCCCGGCTTTCCGGCACTGCTGCTCTGCGTCGCGAGCCTGGGCATCGCCTTCGGCGCGGCCGGCGTGACCGTGCCGGCGTTCGCCACCGCCTACACCTCCGACGATCCCGACAGCCTCGCCGGGGTGCTGCTGGCCGTCTGGGGCGTGGGCAGCGCCGTGGGCGGTTTCTGGTTCGGCGTCCGCAAGCCGGCCCGGAACATGACCCGGCAGTTCTCGCTGCTGCTCGGCGCGGTCGCCGCCAGCTTCGCCGTCTTCGCGGTGATGCCCACCCCGGTGGCGCTGGGTACCGCCCTGGTGATCGGGGGCGCCACGATCGCGCCCGCGCTCACCCTGGAGAACACCCTGGTCGGCCGGATCTCCCCGACCAGCATGCTGAACGAGGCGTACACCTGGGTGGTGACCATGTCGGTGGGCGCCAGCGCCGCCGGCGGCGCGGTGGCCGGCCTGATCGTCGACCACGCCGGCGGGGTGCCCTGGGCGTTCGTCTTCGCCGGGGCCGCGGTCGCCGTCGGGGCCGGGGTCGCGGCCCTGCCCGCCGGGCCCATCACCCGCGCGGAGGCCACGGCGGTACGCACCGAGGAGTTGCTGCCCGCCTGACGTGCCGGGTTCCCCGCCGCGCAGGCGGGGTACCACGCGGTCATGTTCGTCTTCTTCTCGAACCGGGTGGGCTGCCTCGGTTCCCTGCTGATCAGCGCGATCCTGACGGTGGTGCTGCTGCTCGTCTTCTCCCGCTGACCCGACGCGGGCTCGCGCTGTCGATCTCCGCGGCCGGGTCGGATGTCGCGGGGCGACGGGACGACCGGTGGTGCGGCACACTCCCGACGTGGGGATGCCAGCGCCGGTCACGGCTCACGACATGACGGTCGCTCTGGACTACGGACAGTTCACGCTCTCCGGCAACCTGGACGACGACCCGGACTTCACGACGCTCCTCCGGGATGCGCACGTCGACGCGCACATCGCCAGCACTGGTCACACGGTGCTCGTCTGCGTGCCGCACCAGAACAACTTCAGGATGCCGCTTCGCGTCGAGGTGTGGGCCGCACCGCCGCCCCGCGACTTCGGGCACTGGGAAGAGATCTTCGAGTGCGCGCTGGCGGTCGACGGCGGAGAGCTGTGGTACGGCTCGCCGACGGTGGAAAGCCGGCGCTGCGAGGTGCCCGACGGGCGGTACGGCGTGCGCATCTGCGGCCGGGGCTTCGTCAACCGCGGCTGGCCCGGGTCCACGACGCCCGGTGACGTCTGGCGGGTGCAGCTGTGGCCGTCCAGGAGGAACCTGCCGGACCGGAGGATCAGGGCGTGGCACCCGCCGGAAACCGGACCTGTTCCGCAAGCCGGCTGAGGACGGCCGCGAGAGCGGCCCGCTCGTACGAGGCAGGCCCGGTCGGCGGCGTGCGGACGGTTGCCCGAGGTGGCCGACGCCCACCGGCGCGGGCGGATGGGCCGGCCGGAGCTTGCGGGCGAGGGACCGCAGCGGGCGGGAGTGCGGGGCCCGACGCCCGGACGAGGACCGCGCAGGCCGCCGCCAGGCCGCCGGAGGGCGCTCGTGAGCGACCAACGACGACTACTGGCGACGACGTGTGCCCAGGTGACAAGACGTCATCGGGCCGGTTCGGCGCCCTTACCTGTGAGGCTCGGGGTCTTTTACCGGTAGTTGGTGAACTGGAGGGCGACGCCGAAGTCCTCGCCCTTGAGCAGCGCGATGACGGCCTGGAGGTCGTCCCTCTTCTTGCCGGTGACCCGCAGCTGGTCGCCCTGGATCTGGGCCTGGACGCCCTTGGGGCCCTCGTCGCGGATCTTCTTGCTGATCGCCTTGGCCTTGTCCGAGTCGATGCCCTGGATCACCTTGCAGTCGATCTTGAAGATCTTGCCGGACGCGCGCGGGTCACCGGCGTCCAGCGACTTCAGCGAGATGTTCCGCTTGATCACCTTCTCCTTGAAGACCTCCAGCGCCGCCCGCACCCGCTCCTCGGTCTCTGCCTGGAGGCTGATGGCCTCCTCGCCCGACCAGGAGATCTCGGCGCCGGTGCCCCGGAAGTCGAACCGCGTCGCGAGCTCCTTCTCCGCCTGGCGGAGAGCGTTGTCGACCTCCTGGCGGTCGACCTTGCTCACGATGTCGAACGACGGGTTCGCTGCCATGCTCATGCTCCTGCTGTCCGGCGGTCTGTGGTCCTTCGTCCCCCGCTGACCAGCGGTACGACCCCCTGACGGTACCCGGTTGCGCGGATGCCGGGGGCAGCCGCTATCCTTGCTTCCGCTGCCGCGTTACGACGCGGTGGGGTGCCCTGGCGGGTTGCCCGAGCGGCCAATGGGAGCGGACTGTAAATCCGTCGCGAAAGCTACAGAGGTTCGAATCCTCTACCCGCCACCAGGTGCACCAACGGCCCCTGACCAGCAGGAATGCTGATCGGGGGCCGTTGTCGTTCGTCTGGCGGAGTCCGGCTGCGTCCAGCCGCTGACGACTGGTTGTGGGCAGATCGTGGGCGGGTTGATCTTGCCTCTGAGGGCTCCTCTGAGCTGCGAATTCTGGTGTCGGTGAGGGACTTCGGGCTAGCGCGGGCCGTGCGTGCCAGCGACCGGCTGAGGACTCCGCGCTGTGGCGTGGTCGGGCTGCGGGAGATAGGCCAGGGGCAAGCCAGTCCCGGGGTTGGACTGGCGCGGCAGTCGGAAGCCCCGACCCTCGACCAGGCCGACCCGTTCGGCTTCCGTACCGCTTGGCCGTAATCGTGCCGCCTGCTGGATCACCGGTTCGGGGGCGGCGGTCCGGCGGCAGTCGGTGGCTTTCCGCCCCGGCGCCGGAGGCAGCCGGGGCGGTTTGCCGCCGGCCGGCTCACCGCCCCCGCGCCGCGCGCAGCGCGGCGCCTTGATCTGATACAGCCAAATTCGGCAATCGCCCCTTCAGGCCACGTGTCCCGTCACGGGAGATGCTTGACACTCGCGTCCCACCAGATGCTTGACATGATCATTATCCGGTTTCTTCATCGCGTGATGGTTGCGGTCAT
>NZ_JBFABB010000202.1:0-8048 GCF_040640035.1 Micromonospora sp. NPDC023633
TGGGGGCGCGGGCGAGCGGCGGCTCCCTGGTGCGGGCCGCCGCCGCGGCCACCGCGACCGCCGTCGCCGGCTGCTCCGGCGCGCCGCCGGCGGTCCAGGTGGCGGTCGTCTGGAGCGGCGGCGAGCTGGCCCGCTTTCGCGAGGTCGTGGCCGGCTACGACGCCGACGTGCAGGTGATCAGCGCCGGCAACGACATCGACGCGTTCCTGCGTGCCCGCCAGCTCGCCGGCACCAGCCCCGACGTGGCGATCCTGCCCAGGTCGGGGCTGGTCGTCGAGTACGCCCGGCGCGGCTGGCTGCACGAGCTGACCCCCGCCACCAGCTACGCCCTCCCGCCCGGCATGGCCGACCTGCTCTCGGCCGACGGGCGCCGCTACGGCGTCTGGGTGAAGGCGGCCCACAAGTCGCTGTTCTGGTACTTCCCGTCGATGCTCCCCACGCCGCCGCGCACCTGGGACCAGCTCGTGACGCTCACCCGGCGGCTCGGCGCGCGGGCCCGCGCAGGCGACGGCCCGGCGCCGCTGGCCATCGGCGCGGCCGACGGCTGGGTGCTCACCGACTGGTTCGAGAACGTGCTCGCCGACGTGGCCCCGCCCGGCTACTACGAGGCGCTGGCCCGCGGCGAGGCCGACTGGCGGAGTCCGTCGGTGCACACGGCGCTGGACCGGCTGGCCGAGCTGTGGAGCGTCGACGGCGCCTTCCCCGGCGGCGGCCGCCGGGCCCTGCTCACCCAGTACGAGGAGTCGGTGATCCAGGTGGTGCACCACCGGCGGGCGACGATGCTCTTCGAGGCCGACTTCGTCGACGACGTCAGCCGCCGGTTCCGGCGGGGCCCGGAGCAGCCGGAGACCTTCCGCTTTCCCGGCTCCCGGCTGGCCGACAGGCCGCTGATCGTCGGCGGCGACGCGGCCGTGGCGTTCGCCGGCAAGGCCCGCGGGGCGGAGCTGGTGCGCTGGCTCAGCGGCGGCTCCGCGTTCCTGCCGTGGCTCCGCGCCGGCGGCTACCTCTCCCCCAACGTGTCCGTGCCGCTGGACGACTACCGCGACCCCGTCCGCCGCCGCCTCGCCGCCGAGCTGCGCACGGCCGGGGCGGTGCGCTTCGACCTCTCCGACCGGCTCCCGGGCCGGTTCACCGGCTCCGACGGGGTGGGCATCTGGCGGATCATGCAGGACTTTTTCGCCGACGTCACCGACGGGGTCGCCGCCGGCAGGGCGGCCCGCCGGGCCGTGGGGCAGCTGGCGGCGGCGGCCCGGTCGGCGGGTGGCGGCCGGTGAGCCGGGTCCTGGGCGAGCTGGCCCTGCTCGACGACGTCGGGCCGCCCCGGCGCGGGCGGGCCTACCCGGCGGCGGGCGCCACCTCGACCCTGCTGCTGCCCGCCCTGCTGCTGCTCGGCGGGCTGGTGGCGTGGCCGGTGCTGCGTACGCTGCACGCCAGCGTCACCACCGACGGCCGGTGGGTGGGCGCGGAGCACTTCCGCACCGCGCTGGCCGCGCCCGGCACCGGCGCCGTGGTGGGACGCACGCTGCTCTGGGCCCTGCTGGTGCCGGCGGTGGTCACCGTGCTGGGCTACCTGCTCGCCGCCGCCTCGCGCCGCTCGCAGGAGGGCAGGCTGGTCCGCCTCATCCTGGTGGTGCCGACCGCGCTGCCGCTCGTGGTCACCGGGGTCACCTTCCGGCTGATGTACGACCCGGACCCGGAGCGCGGGCTGGCCACCCTGGTCGCCACGACGCTGACCGGCCGGTCGGCGGCCGACGCCCCGCAACTGCTCGGCCCCGGTCTGGTCACGGTGGCGCTGATGTCGGCGTTCGTGTGGGCGTGGGTGGGGCTGGCCGTGCTGGTGTTCCGGGCCGCCCTCGACGCGGTGCCGCCCAGCCTCGCCGACGCGGTCCGCGCCTACGGCGGCAACCGCCGCGACGTGCTCTGGGACGCGCAGTGGCGGCCCCTGCTGCTGCGGACCGTGGCGGTTGTGTTCACCCTGGCGGCGCTCGGCACCGCCAGGACGTTCGACCTGATCCTGGTGATGACGCCGGGCTCGGTGCGCGACGAGGCGTCGGTGCTCGCGCTGCGGGTCTGGCAGACCTCCAACGGCGCCACCACCGGCGAGGGCGCCGCGCTCGGGGTGGTGTGGCTGGTGGCGGTGGTCGCCGGCATGCTCGTCGCGGCGCTGTTCGTGCGGCAGGCGTGGCCGCCGCCCCGGGACGCGGCGCCCGCCACGCCCGACCCGGCGGCCCCCGCACCGCGCCGGGCGACCCGGCTGCTGGTGGCGGGCGCGGCACTCGCCTGGCTGGTGCCGCTGGGGGTGCTGCTCGCCACCTCGCTGCACGGCACCGTGGACGCGGCGGCCCGGGGCTGGTGGTGGAGCCCGCCCAGCCTCGACTCCTACGCGGACCTGCTGACCGGCGCCGAGCTGTGGCGCACGCTGGGCTTCACGCTGGTGCTGGCGACCGTGGTCACCGCCGTGGTGCTTGTCGTCGCGCTGCTCGCCGCGTACCCGCTGGCCTGGCTGACCGGGCCGCCCGCCCAGGCCACCGGGCTGCTGCTGATGGCCGCCAGCATCGTGCCGGTGCAGGTGATCGCCGGGCCGGTCAACGAGGTGCTCGGCGTGGTGCTGTCCTCGGGCACGGCGCGCGGCCTGGCGCTGGTGCACGTCGCGCTGGGCGTGCCGTTCGCCGTGCTGGTGCTGCGCAACGCGTTCGCGGACCTGCCCGCCGAGCAGGTGCGGGCGGCCCGGGTGGGCGGGCGGCACTGGTGGGGCACCCTGCGGCTGCTCGCCCGGCACAACCGTCCGGCCGTGGTCGCCGTCGCGGTGCTGGAGTTCGTGCAGGTGTGGAACGACCTGGTGGTGGGTCTGCTGTTCAGCGGGCCGGGCGCGCTGCCGCTGGGGCTGTTCCTCGCCGGCCAGACCCGGGGCTTCGCGGCCAACAGCGGGGAACTCGCCGCCGGCTCGGTCATCGCCTCGATCCTGCCGGTGCTGCTGGTGGTGCTGGCCCGTCGCCAGCTCGTCGCCGGCCTGGTCGCCGGGGGCGTCCGGTGACCGGGTCGGGTCCGCCCGGCCGCTCGCGGCGGCCGCGGAGGCTGAGCCTGCTGCTCGCGATCGGCGGCGTGGTCGGCGGGACGGTCAGCGCGGTGCTCGGCAACGTCACCGGCAACCTGCTCTCCGAACTCTCCGTCACCCAGCTCGGCTCCGCCAGCGCGGGGGTGATCGTGCTCGGCCTCGCCGCCGCCGTCGTCGTCGAGTGGCGCCGCCAGCGGCAGCAGGCCACGACGCCGGAGGACCCCGACGCCGCGCCCGCCGTCGGCACCCCCACCCTGCCGTGGCCGGCCGGGTTCACCGGGCGGGCCGGGCACGTCGACGCGATCATCGACCTGCTGACGAAGGAGCACGCGGTCGCCGTGGTCGGCCGGCGGGCCGTCGGCACCTCGTCCTGCGCGATCCAGGCCGCCAACCTGTGCCGGAAGGACTTCCCCGACGGGCAGTACTATCTGGACCTGCGCCGGGGCGGCCGGCGGCACGACGCCCGACAGGTGCTGACCGCGCTGGCCCGGATCCTCGGCACCCGACCACCGGCGTCGGGACGCGCCGACGACCTCGCCGACGCCGTCGACGAGCTGAGCGGCCAGCTCGACGGCCGGGCGATCCTCGTGGTGCTGGACAACGTGGACGACCCGGCCCAGGTCCGGCCGCTGCTGCCGCCGACCGCGGGGACGTGCCGCCTGCTGCTGGCCGGCACGGGAGCGCTGGCCGCGCTGGACGGGGTGGCGGCGCACGGGCTCGCCGAGCCGGACGCCGACGACGCCGTCGAGCTGTTCGCCGCCGCGGGCGCCACCGCGCCCGTCGCCCGGCCGCACCGCCCGGACCCGCGCACCGACCCGGCGGTACGCGCCCTCGTCGAACTCTGCGGACGGCAGCCCCGCACGGTCGCGGAGCTCGGGCGGCGTACGGCGCAGCACGGGTGGCGGCACACCGACGTGCTCGACGCGCTGCGCCGCGCCGTCGACACGCCCCCGCACCAGCACGTCGCCGCCTCCCCGGCGACCCAGCTGGTGACCGCCCGGGACACCGCCTACCACGCGCTGGGCGGCGAGGCGCGGCGGTTGTGGCGACTGATGTCGCTCAGCCCGGTGCCGCTGGACCGGCCGACGCTCGCGGCGCTCGCCGGTCGTCGCCCGGACCGGGTGGCCGCCCTGCTGCACGAGCTGGCCACCGGCGGGTTCGTCACCGGCGCGCCCGGTGACCGCTACGAGGTGCGCCCGCTGCTGGCCCCGTACGCCCGGATGCACCTGCGCGACGCGGAGCCGGCGCGGCGGCGGGTCGCCGCGCAGGCCCGGCTCACCCGGCACCTGGCTCGGCGGGCCGAGCGGCACGCCGCGAGCCTCGTGGTGGTCGGCTCCCCACCGGACCGGGAGCCGACGTTGGCGCTGGACGACGACCCCTACGGCTGGTTCGACCTGCACCAGGAGCTGCTGCTGGCCGTGGTGCGGGTGCCGGCGGGCGCGGCGGAGACCCTGCCGCGCCGGGTGCGCCGCTGGTGGTTCCGGCTGGCGGTGGCGCTGTGCGGGTGGCTCGCCCACGCCGAGCGGCTCGACGAGTGGGCGGAGGTGTGCCGCACGGTGCTCGCCACGCCCACGGCCGACGACCGGCCGGAGATCGCCGGCTGGGCACACAACGAGCTGGGGGTGCTGCGCCGCCGCCGGCACGACCCGCAGGGGGCGGCGACGGCGCTCAGCCTCGCGGTGGCGGAGCGGGGCCGGCGCGGCACCGCGCAGGCGCGGATGAACCTCGGCCTGGTGCTGCTGGACCTGGGACAGCTCGACGACGCGGTGGAGCACCTGGAGCTGTCGCGGCGGCACCGCTCCACGGCGGACCGGGCCGGGCACGCGCTGACCGACCTGGGCCTGGGCGCCGCCCGGCTGGCCCGGGGGGAGCTGGCCGTCGCGCACCACCACCTGGTCCGCGCGGCGAACGCCTTCCGCGCGCTCGGCGACGCCCGGGGCTACGCGGCGGCGCTGACCAACCTGGTGCTGGTGCACGCCGGGCTCGGCGAGCACCTCGACGCGGCGCAGTCGTGGCGGGCGGCGCTGCGCGAGTACGACTCCGTGGCCGACCCGACCAACCGGGCCGCCGCGCTGCTCAACGCGGGTGCCGCGCTGCTGACCGCCACGCCGGGGCAGGCCCGGCAGGCGTACGAGATGCTGGCGGAGAGCCTGCGGCTGCGCGACGGGCGGCCGACGGCCGGCCTGGGGCGGACGCTGCTGCACCTGGGCGACGCGGCGGTGGCCCTCGACGACCCGGACGAGGCCCGGCGGCACTGGGCGGACGCGGCGGGCGTGTGCGAGGAGGCGGGGGACGTCGACGGGCAGGCCGCGGCGGACGCCCGCCTGGTGGGCAGCGACGCGCCGGCCTGAGCGGGGCCCGCCAAGGGGCCCCGCCCGTGGGGCGGCTCAGCCGTCGAGCCGGCGCACCATGTTCATGATCGTCTCCAGCTGGGCGCCGCCCTTGATCGGGTAGTTGGTCGCGCCCAGGTAGCCCCACCAGTCCCAGCAGCCGTTCGGGTTGGTGGCCGCGGTGCTCGCCTGGGGATACAGCACGATCAGCTGGTTGGTGTCGGCGTACTGGTTGAGGTTGGCCCGGTCCACGAAGGCGGTGCCGACCGCGCCGTGGCCCTGGAGGCAGCCGTGCAGGGCGACGAGCAGCCGGCACGACCCGCCGGCGGCGCAGGACGCCGGCACGTAGGCGAATCCGTTCGCGTCCATGCTCAGGCCGTTGGCCCAGCCGTTGACCGCGTACGTGTGCTGGCTGAACCGGATCAGGCTGCCGCCCAGCGGGCCGGTGTTCGGCGCCCGCACGCTGCCGAGCAGCTTGCGCAGCAGTGCGCCCTGCGGGTCGGTGCCGCAGTCGGCGAGGAACGGCGACGCGGTGACGCCGCACGCCAGGGTCCCGTACGGGGTGACCCAGGCGTGGCCGGCCGGGGAGCCGCTGTCGTACTGCACGCTGGCACCGAAGTGCTGGTAGTACCGGACCAGGTCGTCGGTGACGGACTTCTCGACCACGCTGTCGTTGGCGCCGTGGTAGACGTACACGGGATCGCCGGACAGGTTGCCCACCGGGTCGACCCAGCCGTAGGAGGCCCACGTCCGGGTGTACGTCTGCAGGGCGGACACGTTCGTCGGGTAGACGTTGTCGCCGCAGCCGTCGAGCGCCTGGGCGACGTTGTTCTGCGCGCAGTAGTACGGCCCTGCGGCGAAGACCGCCGCGCCCCGGATCCGCGACGAGTAGGCGACGTGGAGCTGGGTGGCCATGTAACCGCCGGAGGAGACGCCGGCGACGTACACGGCGGAGACGTCGTAGGCGCGCAGGCTCCCGGCGACCGGGGCCTTGGTGGCGGGGGTGGCGGCCCGGGCGGGGGCGGCGGTGGTGAGGACGAGCAGCAGGGCGGTGACGAGGGCGGCGGTGGCCTTCAACGGTGGGGTCATGGCGCTCTCCTGTCCGGGAGCGGGGCGGTCGTGCCGGCGTGGGCCGACGCTAACGTGACCCCGCACACAGTGGACATGAGTGCCGTCGACACCTCGGGTGACGTCGGTGTGTCCCGGATCGACACAGGGTCGACGCGGCCGGCGGGGCGGCCCTCACTCGGCACGCCAGACGGCCTCGCGGGGCGGACCGGGCTCGGCCCAGCACAACCCGCCCCTCGCCTCCACGCCCGGCAGGCCGTCGACCATCCGGCTGATGTCCACCACCGACGCCAGCGCCACCACGACGTCGTTGCGCAGGTCCGCCACCGCCGCCTCGAGGTCGTCCTCCTCCGCCGACCAGTCGATGTCCGCCGCCCGCAGATCGGCCACCGCGTGGTCGGTGAGCACCTGCGGGTCGGTCACGGCCACCGTGAGCCGGCAGTAGATGTTGAGGGTGAGCGGTTCCGGGGCGCCGGCGTCGGTCATGCCCCTCAGCATGACCCACGCGGTCAGATCGGGGCCAGCCGCTTTCAGTTAGGGATTGACCTAAGTGTGGGGCGCGGGCATACTTAGGCCCATGCCTAAGCAATCGGGCGGCGGAGACGGCAGCGACGACGGGGCCCTGGACGGCGTGTTCCACGCGCTGTCGGACCCGACCCGCCGCCGGGTCGTCGAGATCCTGGGCCGGGGGCCCGCGACGACCAGCGAGCTCGCTCGTCCGTTTGACATGGCACTGCCGTCGTTCACCCAGCACCTGGGCGTCCTCGAGCGCTCCGGCCTGGTGACGTCGGAGAAGAAGGGGCGGGTGCGGACCTACCGGCTCGCCCCCGGGCCACTCGAGCACGTCGACACCTGGCTCGCCGGTCAGCGCGCGATGTGGTCCCGCCGCCTCGACCAGCTCGACTCGTTTCTCCACGACCTGAAGGAGCAGCAGACATGACCGCCTACCCGAGCGTGAACGACAATCTCGACCTCGTCCTGGAGCGCACCGTCGACGTCGCGCCCGAGCTGGTCTGGAAGGCCTGGACCACGCCCGAGCTGATCGTGCAGTGGTTCGCCCCGCGGCCCTGGTCGACCTCGTCCTGCGAGATCGACCTTCAGCCCGGCGGCAGGTTCCACACCGTGATGCGCTCGCCCGAGGGCGAGGAGTACCCGAACACCGGCTGCATCCTGGTCGTCGAGGAGGGCTCGACGTTGATCTTCACCTCGGGGCTGGGCCCCGGCTTCCGCCCCCAGGTCGCCGGCGACGACTTCCCGTTCACCGCGATCATCAGGCTCGAGCGCGCCGGCAACGGCACGAAGTACACCGCCACGGCGATCCACGCCGACGCCTCGGCGAAGAAGTCGCACGAGGAGATGGGCTTCGTCGAGGGCTGGAGCGCCGCGCTGGACCAGCTGGTCGAGGTCGTCAAGGGCCGCTGACGGCCGTGGCGGCGGCGCCGGATGAGGAAGCGGCCGGACCGGTGCGCACGACCGGCTGGTCCCTCATCCCGCCGCCTCGCCTTAGAGAGTGTTGTGATACCTGGACGTGACCTTCGCTGACTGTGTCAGCGAAGATCACTTCTGTGTCGCTGTGTCTGTAAACCGGTGTACGA
>NZ_JBFABB010000203.1:0-8040 GCF_040640035.1 Micromonospora sp. NPDC023633
GTTGTGCCGTGGCCGGCGCGCGGCCACCGTGGGGGTGTGGCCCGCGGTGCCCGGCGCAGGGATCAAGCCTGACCGCCCGGAGCCGGGTACGGCGGGCCACACCCCCACCCCGACGGACCCACAACGACACGACGGAGCCGCAACCACCCGACGCCCGACCACCACGACAGACCCGCAACCACCGGACGCCAACCACCACGACGACCGCGCCAAACCCGGCGAGGGCGACCCGCATCCGGCCCGCCGGGACAACGTCAACTCACCCCGACCTGCCCCGCACGCCACGACACCCGGCGAAAGCGCGATCCCGAGCGGCCCGACCTGGGGTTACCCTGACAGCATGCAGGCCCTCTCCCCCGCTCCGACCCGCGCGGCTCATCTGGCCCGCCCGGGCCGGCCCGCCGTGGTGGCCCGCACGCTCGCGGAGCTCACCGGCCCCACCCGTGGCGTGGTGGAGCTGCCGGTGCGGCTGATGTGGAACGCCGACCGCACCTTCGACCTGGGCGATCCGGACGAGCTGCTCTGGATGTACGAGAACGTGCTGCGCGAGACCACCCGCGCGGAGGACCTGCGGCTGCTCATCAACGGGCGCACGCTGCGTCGGGTGTGGCGACTGCTCAACCTGCCCCGGGGCGTACGCCAGGCGTGGGAGAGCCGCCACCGGGGGCTGCGTACAGCGTGAGCGACGCGCACCCGCACGAGTTCTACCGCGAGGTGGCCCGGGTGGCCCTGTCTGCTGCCGGGCCGTACCGGTTCGTGCTCGGGGGCGGGGTGGCCTGGGCCGCGCACGGGCTGGTGACCCGCCCGACGGAGGACGTGGACCTGTTCGCGGACGTGGAGGGTGCCGCCGCCGCGGCGGCGGACGGGGTGCGGACGGCACTGGAGCGGGCCGGGTTCGAGGTGACCGACGCCGACCCGGACAGCGAGCTGGCGGAGCTGTTCGACGGGTTCGACCGGGACCTGAGGGACTTCGTGGTGAGCCGGGACGGGCGGCTCATCCGGCTCAGTCTGGCCCGCCTCGACCGGCACCGCAGCCCGGTGGTGATGGACCTCGGGCCGGTGATGGACGTGCGGGACCTGATGGCGAACAAGACCGCCGCCCTGGTCAACCGGCGGGAGGTGCGGGACTACATCGACGTCGCGGCTGCCCTGGAACACCACGGCGTGGCGGAGCTGCTGGAACTGGCCCGCCAGCTCGACCCGGCCCTGGACGAGGAGGATGTCCGGGCCGCCGGCCGCTACCTGGACCGGCTGCCGGACCGCCGGTTCGCCCGCTACGGCCTGGACCCCGCCGCCGTCGCCCGGGTCCGCGCCCGCCTGGCCCCCTGGCCCCGCTGACCCACCCGCTACTTTGTGGGGCGGCCGCCGGTCACGCCGAGGATCTCGCCGGTGACGTAGCTGGACTCCTGGGAGGCGAAGAAGACGTACGCCGGGGCCAACTCGGCCGGCTGGCCGGGGCGTCCCTCGGGGGTGTCCTGGCCGAACTTCTCGACCTTCTCCTCCGGCATCGTCGCCGGGATCAGCGGCGTCCAGATCGGGCCCGGCGCCACCGCGTTCACCCGGATCCCCCGCTCGGCCAGGTCGGCGGCGAGCGCCTTGGTGAAGTTGGCGATCCCCGCCTTGGTGGTGGCGTAGTCCAGTAGCTGCGGCGAGGGGTCGAACGCCTGGATCGACGACGTGTTGATGATCGCCGAGCCCTCGGGCATGTGCGGCACCGCCGCCCGGCAGAGCCAGAACATGGCGTACAGGTTGGTCTTCAGCACCCGGTCGAACTGCTCGTCGCTGATGCCGAGGATGCCCTCCTCCTGCGCCATCTGGTGGGCGGCGTTGTTGACCAGGATGTCGATGCCGCCGAGGTCACGCAGTGCCCGCTCGATCAACTCCTGACAGTGCCGCTCGTCGGTGATGTCGCCGCGTACCGCGATGCCCTTGCGGCCGGCCTCCTCGACCAGCCGGACGGTCTCCCGGGCGTCGGCGTCCTCCTCCTCGCCCAGGTAGGAGATGAGCACGTCGGCGCCCTCCCGGGCGTACGCGATGGCGATCGCGCGGCCGATGCCGGAGTCACCGCCGGTGATGACCGCCCGCCGGCCGTCGAGCTTGCCGCTGCCGCGGTACGACTCCTCGCCGTGGTCCGGCTTCGGGGTCATCTCCTGAGTCGAGCCGGGCGGCGTCTGCTGCTGCTTCGGTTGTCCCTCCTGCTGGCCGTACTGGCTGGTGGGGTCCTGCTGGGTGTGCTGGTCCTCGCTCACCGACGTCTCCTCGCGCACCGGTCGGGTGTGGGTCTCCCACCGCCCTACCCTGCGGCGGCAAGCGGAAACGACCGGCCCGGTGTTACACGGACGGCCCCGTGCGCGCCGGTGGGATGAAACACCTCGGGCTGCTGTGGCAGGAGTGACGGCGGCTCGTTTATGGTGCGCTCGGCGCTCACCGGGCGTCCCGAACCCCCATGGAAGGGCACCTCATGACCTCTCCCTCCGGCCCGTCGCGTCGGACGGTGCTCGCCGCCGCGGCCGCGGCGGCGAGCGTCCCGCTGATCGCCGCCACCCCCGCCCAGGCGGCCGGCGCGGCCCGGTCGCGGACCTGGGACCTCACGATCCTCGGCACCTCGGACACCCACGGCAACGTCTACAACTGGGACTACTACTCCGACGCCGAGTACGACGACAGCAAGCACAACGACGTGGGCGTCGCCAAGCTGGCCGCCCTCGTCAAGCAGATCCGCGCCGAGCGGCGGGGCCGGGCGACGCTGGTGCTGGACGCCGGCGACACCATCCAGGGCACCCCGCTGGCCACCTTCTACGCCAAGCAGGAGCCGATCACCACCACCGGTGAGACGCACCCCATGGCCAACGCGATGAACGTGCTCGGCTACGATGCCGTGACGCTGGGCAACCACGAGTTCAACTACGGCCTGCCGCTGCTGGCGAAGTGGATCTCGCAGCTGGGCTTCCCGGCGCTGGCCGCCAACGCCGTCAACGTCGCCACCGGCAAGCCGGCCTTCCTGCCGTTCGTCATCAAGAAGGTCTCCGTCGGCTTCGCCGCGCCCCCGCTGCGGGTCGGCATCCTCGGCCTGACCAACCCGGGCAGCGCGATCTGGGACAAGGCCAACGTCGAGGGCAAACTGCGATTCGACGACATGATCGCCACCGCCGCGAAGTACGTGCCGATCATGCGGGCGCGCGGTGCCGACATCGTGCTGATCTCCGCCCACGGCGGCGACAGCGGCACCTCCAGCTACGGCCCCGAGCTGCCGATCGAGAACCCGACGGCGCTGATCGCCCAGCAGGTCCCCGGCATCGACGCCATCCTGTTCGGCCACGCCCACGCCGAGGTCGCCGAGAAGTTCGTGACCAACGAACAGACCGGCGAGCAGGTGCTGCTCACCGAGCCGTCCAAGTGGGGCCAGCGGCTCAGCCGGATGGACTTCACCCTGGCCCGCGAGCGGGGCCACTGGAAGATCACCAGGAAGACCGCCGCGCTGTTGAACACCAACACCGTGGTCGAGGACCCGAAGGTCCTCGCCGCCGTGCGGGCGCAGCACCAGAAGACCGTCGCGTACGTGAACCAGGTCGTGGCCCGCTCCACCGTGGAGCTCTCGGCGGCGGAGAGCCGCTACAAGGACACCCCGATCCTGGACTTCATCAACCACGTCCAGACCGAGGTCGTCGGTCAGGCGCTGGCCGGCACGTCGTACGCGGACCTGCCGGTCCTGTCGATCGCCGCGCCGTTCAGCCGGACCGCGGTCTTCCCCGCCGGCGACGTGAAGATCCGCGACGTGGCCGGGCTGTACGTCTTCGACAACACCCTCGAGGCGGTGGTGCTCAGCGGCGCCGAGGTGCGCACCTACCTGGAGTACTCGGCGAAGTACTTCCGGCCCCTCGCCCCCGGCGCCCCGGTCGACCCGGCCGCGATCAGCGACCCGGCCGTGCCGGACTACAACTACGACGTCTTCTCCGGCCTGGACTACGACATCGACATCGCCAAGCCGGTGGGCCAGCGCATCACCCGCCTGGTGCTGCCCGGCACCGACACCCCGGTGGCGGACAACGCGCAGTTCGTGGTGGCGGTGAACAACTACCGGCGCAGCGGCGGCGGGAACTTCCCCGGCATCGTGAAGACCCAGGTCTACAACGAGCAGCAGGAGATCCGTCAGCTGCTGATCGACTGGGCGCAGGCCAAGGGCACCATCGACCCGGCGGACTTCTACCAGCCGAACTGGCGGCTGGTGCGCGAGGGTGTGCCGGTCTTCTGACCCCGATCACCGGACGGGCCGCGGGCGGGATCGCCCGCGGCCCGTCCGCGTGTCGGTCCGGAACACGCGTCCGCGTGTCGGTGCGGACCGGGGATCGTCACCGGTCGGCGTCCGACGCGACGCGCCGCCGCCGTGGGGCGCGCCCTAGCCCGGCCCGGAGTGGTCGTCAGGCCCCGTGCCGCAGGTCCCATCGGTCCTGCTCGTCGCCCGGGTCCGGCAGATCCCGCCGCGGGTCGGTCTCGGTCAGCGCGGTCCGCTCCTCCGGGCGCACCGCGGGCGGCATCTCGCCAAAGCGTACGTGTCGCAGGAAGGTGTAGTCGTCGTCCGTGAACGACGGGCTGGGCCCCTCTTCAGCCATCGCTTCTCTCCCTCGATGTCGTCATTCTGCGCGCTGGTGACGGCGGACACCAGCGCTAAAGCATCCTAGGATCCTGGGTGAAAGCCGGCGCGCTGGGCCGGCCCTCCGTCCTTCCCGGCGGACCGGCGCCGCGGCTGCGCGCTCAGGCGGCCGGCGACCGGTCCAGCAGCGCCAGTGCCGCTCGGACCGGGGCGCGGTGCAGCGTCTCGTCGAAGCTCGCCCTCCCCTGACAGAACCGCACGAACATCCGCCAGCCCGGCGGGGTGGCCAACAACGCGTGGAAGACCCCGGGCCGCCGGGTGAACACGTCGAGCAGCCGGTGCCCGGCACGCATCGACGGCACCAGGTCCCGGGTGACCGCCCGGTCGTACCCCGCCAGGTCACCGGCGGCTACCGCCGCACCGGCCAGCTCGCCGGAACGCAGCGCGTAGCTGATCCCCTCCCGGCTCCACGGCTCCAGCAGCCCCGCCGCGTCGCCCGCGACCAGCACCCGGCCCCGACGCAGCGGCGAGTCCTCGGCCCGGCAGCGGGTCAGGTGACCGGAGTCGTGCGCGGGCTCCACCCCGGACAGGCCCAGCCGGTCGACGAACCCGCGCAGGTAGGCCCTGGTCCGCTCCCCCTCGCCCCGGGCCGCGATCACGCCGACCGTCAGCCGGTCCCCCTTCGGGAAGACCCAGGCGTACGAGCCGGGCAGCGGCCCCCAGTCCAGCAGGAGGCGGCCCCGCCAGCGGGCCTGCTCCTCCGGCGACACGGGCAGCTCCAGCTCCAGCCCCAGGTCCACCTGCCGGTGGCGCACCCCCACGTGCCGGGCCGTCGCGCCGGAGGAGCCGTCCGCCCCGACCACCGCCCGCGCGTGGACCGTGCTTCCGTCGGCGAGTCTGAGGCGTACGACGTCGGGGTCCTGCTCGACCGCGCGGACCGCGACGCGCTCGCGGACCTCGGCGCCGGCGGCGACCGCGGCGGCGCGCAGGCGGTCGTCGAACTCCTCCCGACGCACCATGCTGACCAGCGGACCGCTCCGATGGCGGCGGGTGAACCGCCGTCGCCCGTCCCGGGTGAACGTCACCCGGTCGACCCGGTCGTGCGCGGGCACCTCTATCCGGTCGGCCACCGCCGCGAGCGAGGTGCCGATCAGGCCGCCCCCGCAGGTCTTGTAACGCGGGTGCGCGGCGCGCTCCACGACGAGCGTGCGCACGCCCGCGCGGGCGGCGGCGTGGGCGGCGGAGAGCCCGGCGGGGCCGGCGCCGACGACGGCGAGATCCCAGACGATCACTGGTGCAGCGTAGGGCAAACCGCAGCGTCCGGCGCCGTCGGCGCGGCCGGGACACCGCCCGATCGGGTGCGCATCTTCGGTCGCCGACCGGGTAACCGCGCGGCGCAACCGCCCGCTCAGGGGTGGGACAGGCTAAGGAGGAAGGCCATGCGGCAGGTGCAGCTGTCGGATGTCGAGGAGCGGGTGTACGACGCGGTCGCGGCGTTGGAGGCCCGGGGGCAGGTGCCGTACCCGGACCTGATCGCCGAGGAGGCCGGTCTCACCGAGGAGCAGTTGCGGGCGCCGCTGCACCAGCTGACCGAGAAGAACCTGTTGCACCGGGAGGACTCGCCGATGGCCGGGCTGGACTTCGGCCCCCGGTTCTGCGCCCGCCAGATGGCGTGAGGCGCCGCGCGCCGCGTGATGGTTCGTCTCCCAGGGACCGGGGTAGCGCTCAGCGATGCCCGATCACCGGTCCACGGGAGGCACGATGAGCCCGACGGGTGCGCCACCATCGGCCGAGGCCACCGCGTCGCCGGACGACCGGCGGCGCTGGCAGGCCCTCGGGGTCGGGCTGGTCGCCGCCTTCATGACGCTGCTCGACGTGAGCATCGTCAACGTCGCCGTCCCGTCGATGGACCGCGCCCTCGGGGCCTCCCCCAGCGACCTGCAGTGGGTGCTCTCCGGATACGCCCTGACGTTCGGGCTGGTGCTGGTCTCCGCCGGGCGCTTCGGCGACGCGCGCGGCCGGCGTAACGCGTTCGTCTTCGGGATCACCCTGTTCACGCTGGCCAGCGCGCTGGCCGGGCTGGCCGCCTCCCCCGCGTGGCTGATCGCGGCCCGGCTACTTCAGGGCGCCGCCGCCGGGGTGGTCAACCCGCAGGTCACCGGGCTGATCCAGGAACTCTTCCAGGGGCCCGAGCGGAGCCGGCCGTTCGGGCTGCTCGGGGCCACCATCGGCATCTCCACGGCCGTCGGCCCACTGCTCGGCGGCCTGCTGATCGCCGTCGGCGGCGAGGAACACGGCTGGCGCTGGGTGTTCTTCGTCAACGTGCCGGTCGGCGTCCTCGCGGTGGTTCTCGGCTGGCGGCTGCTCCCCGGCCGCCCGGCCGGTCCACGGGACCACCGGCGGCTGGACCCCGTCGGGGTGCTGCTGCTCGGCGTCGGAGTGCTGCTCGTGCTGCTGCCGCTGGTGCAGCAGGAGTGGCGGAGCCCGGCGAAGTGGCTGCTCGTGCCGGTGGGGCTGCTCACCCTGGCCGGCTTCGGGGCCTGGGAACGGTGGTACGCCCGGCGCCAGGAACCGCTGTTCGACCTGCGGCTGTTCGGCTTCCGGTCGTACGCCCTGGGGTCGCTGATCGCGCTGGTCTACTTCGGCGGGTTCACCGCGATCTTCTTCATCTTCACGCTCTACCTGCAGAACGGGCTCGGCTACAGCGCGCTGGTCGCCGGCCTGGCCATCACCCCGTTCGCGCTGGGCTCGGCGGCGGCGAGCGCGCTCGGCGGCCGGATCGTCAACCGCTTCGGGCGTCCGCTGGTCGCGGTCGGGCTGCTCACCGTGGTGGCCGGGCTCGTCGCGGTGGTCGTCGTGCTCGCCCTGGCCCCGAGCGGCGCCACCGTGCCGTGGCTGACCGCGGCTCCCCTGCTGGTCGCCGGGCTGGGCAGCGGACTGGTGATCGCACCGAACCAGACCCTGACCCTGTCCCAGGTGCCGGTGCGGCACGCGGGCAGCGGGGCGGGCATGCTCCAGACCGGCCAGCGGATCGGTTCCGCCGCCGGGATCGCCGCCGTCGGCTCGGTCTTCTTCTCCTCGCTGGCGGCCAGCGGTGGGGACTTCTCGCTCGCTTTCCGGCACTCGCTGCTGCTGGCCGCCGGGGTGATCGCGCTCGCGCTGGTCGCGGCCCTGGTAGACGTCGCCCTCGGTCACCGTCGCTGACGGCACCGGCCACCCGTGGCTGCCCGCCTCCCGCCGAGGGCTCAGTGGGGTGTGCGCGTCCTCCGGAGCCGGACGTGCCGCTGGCCGGCACCCCGGGTTCGGGTGCCGGCCAGCGATCCCCCTTGTGGTGGAAAGTCTGTGTCAGTTGTTGTCGGGTCAGTTGTTCCAGTGCTCGGCGACGAGGTCGGCGGCCTGCTGCTCCCACTGGGCGTAGTGGTCGGGGTACGCCGAGACCTGCACGGTCT
>NZ_JBFABB010000204.1:0-8022 GCF_040640035.1 Micromonospora sp. NPDC023633
AGCATGATCCGCATCGCGATGATCGACAACCTCACCAAACGCGTCACCGACGAAACCACCCCAACCTGGCGAGACATCTGAAGGCAGCATCACCCCACAAAATACGTGAATCAGACGCCCTCTAAGAGCAGGACACTGCGGTCGAGGAGTGCCCGAGTCGCGGCGGGGGTTGTCGAGAGCAAGACCGCGTCGTGCGGCCAGCAGAGCCCAGACGTTGTGGATGTTGAGGTCGACGAAGGGGTGTCCTGGGTCCAGGCGCTGGACCAGGTGCCGAAGAAGGATCGAGCCGTGCCAGTCAGCGAGCGTCCCGGGGCATGAAGGAGTCGTCGCGGTGGCGGTGCGGGATCTCGCCCACCCAGTAGGCCGAGTAGTTGAGGGCTGCTCGCTCGCAGGCGTCGTCCGGGTGTGCGCGAGCGATGAAGTCCCGCAACGGTTCCGGGTCGCCCTGGTTAGCCAGGGACGTGACGACGGAGCGTGCGTCGGGCCACAGCGGTGACCAGGTGCGGAAGGTAGTTGCTCGGCGGGCTCGGGCGGTGGTCTGGGTGAGCCATCCGCCCGCTGCCTTGGTGGGGTCCATGCCGGCGAGGAAGCAGGCTTGCCGGTGCAGCAGCACGTTCCGATGCCGTCCGGCTGCGGCGCGATCGGCGAGCACATGAAGGTGAGCAAAGAACGCGCGTTGCTCGTCGACGGGAAGGGGCGGCCCGGAGGCAACCGGACCTCGCCGGGGACGGATGATGGGTAGCCCTCTGGCGAAGGTCGGTGTCTGCCCGAGGACGGCCCAGAGGATCAAGTCGGTCAGACGGTGGGTGAGTACGGACCAGCCCAGCGGCTGCTCGGCGATGTCACAGCGGTCGACCTGTCCGTCGAGGACCGTGGCGAGGATGAGATCCGCCTCGGCGGCGTCGTCGAGTGCGGCGAGCAGGACTGTGTTCGCGCCGAGCCGTCCGAGCCTGTGCCGGACGGCGATCGCGTGTCCGAGCGGCACCGCGGTGAATGGTCGGCGCCCGGATTCCCAGCTCTGCACGGTCACGCGGTCAACATCCAGGTCGGCGGCGAGTTGCTCCTGCGTGAGCGGGATGGACTCCCGGATCAGCTTGAACAGGTAGCCGGTCACCTCGCCGCGATGTGGTGCTGATCGTCCGCGACCTGTCATCCGTCATCCCTACGTTGACCGGTGGTCGATGTTCCCGCCATGAAACCAATGCTGCGGCAGCGCATCTGACCTGCTCACTCGTACCACGGGTGAGTCCAACCGCCGTCGTCGTGATCGTAGCGTCGCAGTTACCGAACGTTCCAGATCCGGTCCCGTGGTTCGGGGTCGGCCAGGGAGTGCTGCCCGGCGGAGGGAGCGAGTGATGCGGGACAGGCCGCCACCGTGGCGACGAGTGTCCTACGACCAGTACCTGATCGCCGTCGCGATGACCATGGCACGGCGACACCGCCCGGCATGGTCGTGGCGGAAGTGGAGCTGGGTCTGCCGCTGTGGGGTCGAGCTGCCCTGTCGTAGCCGGCACCGCATCCCGATCAACCGGGGCCACTGGCCCGCCAAGGAGGAGCCATGAGCAACGAGGCGGAGCAGCGGATCCTGGTCGTGCATCTGCCGGGGCAAGGACGGCCTGTGCAACGGCTGCCGGGCGTGGTGGTCGCGGCTGACGCCGTACCCGTGCTGGCAGGCGGATTGGGCGACCAGTCGGCAGGCGCGGTCCCTGACGGCGGCGCTGCTCGGAGGCCGCGCATGACCACGCACGGCCCGGTGCTGCCGATCTGGAGCTGCGGCGGCTGCGACGCGCCCTGGCCCTGCCGCACGCGGCAGCGAGAGCTACGTGCGGAGTTCGACGGCGCTTCGATTTCCCTGGCCCTCTACCTGGGTGCCCAACTGGTGCGCGCCTCCGAAGACCTGACCTGGGTGCCGGTGGGGGCGCTGCACCAACGCTTCCTCGGCTGGCTGCGGTGAGCATCCTGCGGCCCGGCGACGAGAAGTTCCACTACAGCGACGGCTCCCACAAGTGGATCCCGCCGGACCCGGACTACGACCAGGAGGTCTGGGACGAGCAGGTCCGCCAACACAAGCAAGGCCACCTCAGGAACGAGCAACCCAAGGTCCGCATCCAGCGCCTCGTCTGATGCCAGCAGTACAGCAGCGAATTACAGCAACCGTGCCAGCCGAACCGGCCCGAGACGAGCCTCAGCAGGCCGGATGACCTCGTATGAAGCCCGGTCCGACCGCCTTGCCGAGAGTTCACCACGAACGGCAGGGCCCGCTGGTCGGCCGGCCAGGACTGCGCCAACGCGGGCTCGACGTAGACCCCGTCGAGACACGGCGGCCAGGGCATCTCGGCGTGGATCTTCGCGAGCTGGGCGAGATCGTCGCCGGTCGCCGGTCGCGAGGTCATGATCACTGTGTCGACGTCGCTGGCGCCGGGCTGCCACGCGCCGAGCGCGGCGGACCCGACGACGTAGAGGCCTCGCACGTAGCCGGGCAGCGCCTGATCAACCGCGCGGAGATAGCCCCGCATCAACTCCAGGATTACGTTGGCGACCGTAGCAATCGGCTTGGAAGGGGCGGGAAAAGCAGTTGTCGGCGAGACGGTGGCCCCCTAGCCTGCTGGCTGTGCATGCCCCTAGCCAGCGGATGCGCCGGGTGCGCCGGTGAGCAGCCGCCTCCGTGAGGTCGCCCGGCAGACGGTGGCGATCGCCGAGTCCGGCCGGTACCGCAACGGCGCCGGCGACGAGGTCGTCATCGGTGCGCAGGTGCGCGCCGCGGTCGCCGGCACCCGTCACCACCTGCCGGACGAGGTGCTCACGGTCGGGGCGGCGGAGGCCGGGGCCGGCGACGTCGAGGTGACGTACGAGTCGACGTTGCAGGCGGCCCACCGGCTCGGGCCGGGTGCGGTGTGTCTGGTGTTCGCGTCGGCCAAGAATCCGGGCGGCGGGTTCCTCGGCGGGGCGAAGGCGCAGGAGGAGAGCATCGCGCGATCGTCCGCGCTGTACCCGTGCCTGCTCGCCGCGCCCGACTTCTACGCGTTCCACCGCGGCCAGCACGACCTGCGATACAGCGACCGGGTCATCTACTCCCCGCACGTGCCGGTGTTCCGCGACGACAAGGGCACCCTGCTCGACCAGCCGTACACGACGTCGTTCCTGACCGCCGCGGCGCCGAACCTCGGCGCGATCGTCCGCAACCAGCCCGCGCACGCCGCCGATGTGCCGGCGGTGCTGCGCCGCCGTGCGCGGCGGGTGCTCGAGGTGGCCGCCGCGCACGGGCATCGGACGATCGTGTTGGGCGCGTGGGGGTGTGGCGTGTTCCGCAACGATCCCGCCACGGTGGCGGATGCCTTCGCCGACGCGCTGCGCGAAGTCGACCGGTTCGACCGGGTGGTGTTCGCCATCCGTGACAACCTGTCGGGTACCCCCGTGTACGGCGCGTTCGTGGCACGTTTCAGGACCACCACGCCCGGCCCGGCAGGCCATCGCGGCTGAGCGGTGTGGCTCGACGTCGCGACGACGCGCGCACCCGGTGGCGACCGCGCAGCGCCACCGCCGTGGTCAGCGCGGCTGCTCGGCGAGGCTCCGGATGCCCTGCAACGTGTCGGTCATGGCGTCCCGCAGCGCGGCCAGCCGGCGTTCGATGATTTGCTCCTCGTGCTCCGGGGCCCGGTCGATGACCAGGCTGAGCCCGGTGCGGCTGGGACCGATCCGCACGGAGTGCGACAGGCGGCAGCCGCCGTCCTCGGCGGTGAGGCGGTACTGCCAGGTGGCACCCGGCCGGGTCGGGTCGGGGGGGCCGCCGCCGAAGCGGTTGTCGGGGTCGATCACCACCCAACCGAAGACCCGCGGCTCGTCGAACTGCACAATGTGCGAGATGGTGCGCCACTCGCCCAGCGCGGGATGCTGGTTGTGCCCTTCGAACCGGGCGCCGAGCTTCGGCCCCTCGCTGCCGTCCAGCCATCGCACCCGGCACAGCTCCGAACTGAACCGCACGGGCAGCTCGATGTCCGTGACCAACTCCCACACCCGGGCGGGATCGGCTGCCAGGTGGAGGTCGCACTCGATCGCCGGGCCGTCGACGTAGCGCACGGCATCCTCCTTCTCGTGTCCTTCATGGTCTTCCGCTCTTCCGACCGCACCCGCCGTCGGAGGACGGGCGACAGCCGCACCGGACAAGGATGGCCTCCGGGGGGCCGACCGCGCAGCCCCGACGCGCTGACGTGTGTCGATGGATGGCGCCGCCGCGAGCGGCGCGACGGTCCGCGGTGCGGGGCGGCCCGGCAGGTGGGGGCCGGTGTGGGCCCCGCCCGACCGCCGGGCCCACGCCCACCCTCGCTGCCGGCGGTCACGACCGGTGGGTGACCCGGCGTCGGGGGTCATGGCGGCGGCGCAAACGGGTATGCCGACGCATGGGAACCCAGGTCGTCGTGGTCGGCGCCGGCTTTTCCGGGCTGGCCGCCGCGCTCACGCTCGCCCGCGCCGGCGTGCGGACGCGGGTGCTGGAGGCGCGCGACCGGGTGGGTGGGCGGGTGCTCACCCGGTGGTCGGCAGCTACGGCCCGGAGGCGAACGCGCTGCGACGGATGTCGCCGCAGGCCCGGCGGGCCAGCCTGCTCGACGCCCTGGCCTCCGTCGCCGGACCGGCAGCCGGGCGGCCAGAGGAATCCGTCGAGTACGACTGGTCGGCGGACGAGTGGACGCGGGGGTGCTTCTGCGGGGCGCCGACCCCCGGCTCGTGGTGCGGCTACGGCCCGGAGCTGCGCCGACCGGTGGGGCGGGTGCACTGGGCCGGCACGGAGACCGCCACCCGGTGGGCGGGTTACCTGGACGGGGCGATCGAGGCCGGCGAGCGGGCGGCGGCGGAGATCCTGGCGCAGCCGGGCAACTGACCCGACTCACCGCTTCGCGGACCCGTCCGGGGATCGCGGTTGTGCGACGATCGTCGGGCGTCGTGGCGACCGGTCCGTCCCGCCGGTCCGCCCACGCACCGATCTCTGGCAGGCATGCGGGAAGCGCCACCTCGTACCCCTTGGAGAGCATGATGTCCTTGTCCCCGGCGCGGGTGCTCGCCGCGCTGAACGCGGTGCGGCCACCCGACCGGGCGTCCCCGGCCATCGGCAGGGCCGTCGTGATCGGCGGCAGTGTCGCCGGGTTGATGGCGGCCCGCGTGTTGTCCGACTATGCGGAGAGCGTCGTCATCGTCGACAGGGACGATCTGCAGGTGACCGGCGGGCGGCCGGGCGTGCCACAGGGCACGCAGCTGCACGCGCTGCTGCCCGGCGGCTTCCTCCAGCTCGAGCGGCTGTTTCCGGGATTCCGCGAACAGGCCGTGGCCCAGGGGGCGATCGAGGCGCCGCCCGCCGCCAGACGGAACTACCTCGACGGCCGCCTGAAGGTCGTCGTACCCGACGACGCCGACAGCCTGGCGGGCACCCGGCCCCTTCTGGAAGGGCTGATCCGCCAGCAGGTGCTGCGACTGCCCAACGTCAAGACGGTCACCGCCCGTGCCACGGGTCTCGTGTGCGACGGTGCCGCGACCACCGGGGTCCGCTGCGACGCCGGTGGGGTGCCCGGCGTCGAGTCGGGCGATCTCGTGGTGGACGCCATGGGGCGCTCGAGCAGGCTTTCCGAGTGGTTGGAGCAGGCCGGCTGGGATCGGCCCGCCCTGCGGCGGATGACCGTGAACCTCAACTACGCGACCGCCCTGTTCCGACGCCGTGAGGCGGACCCGGAGGCCACGGTCGTCCTGGCGCTGCACACGCCGAGGATGTCGTCGGACGTGGCCGGCGCCGCGTTCTTCGCCGTCGAGGGCGGCCGGTGGATGGCCATGATGGCCGGTTACGGCGAGAACCGTCCAGGGCGCACCGCGGACGACTTCGTACGCCGGCTGCGCGACCAGTTCCCGCCGGAGTTCGGCGAGGTCGCCGGGAACGAGATGCTCGGCGACGTCCAGACCTACCACCATGCCGACAGCCGGCGGCGCGACTTCCACGGGCTGAAGCGGCTTCCGGCCGGGCTGGTCAGCGTCGGTGACGCGGTCGCCTCGTTCAACCCGGTGTACGGGCAGGGGATGACGGCGGCGGCCCTGCACGCGGCCTGCCTGTCGACGTACCTGCGGTCGAGCCCGGATCCGGGCGTGCCCGCGCGCCACTTCTTCGCCCTGCAGAAGGTCGTGGTCGACGTGGCCTGGTCGATGTCGACCTCCGCCGACCTGGCGCTGCCGCACGTCGACGGGCCCTACCCGCGCGGCTACCGGTTCTCCAGCTGGGTCAGCAGGCAGATCGTCGCGGCGACCGTCACGGACGTGCCGACCGCCCGGCGTTTCAACGAGGTCGTTTCCCTGCGTGCGCACCCGAGGTCGCTGGCCACACCCGGCGTCGTCCTGGGCGCCCTGCGCGCCAATCGGCGGGCCCGCTGACCTGAAGGAGGGCGGAGAATGGTGCCGGCTCCCGTCGGGCAGAGGCGCAACATCGCTCTGTTCGTCGTGGTCTCGCTGGTTTCCGGATTCGGCGGCACGGCGATGTCCCTGGTCGCCGGCATCTGGGTGATGGCCCTGACCAGTTCCGCCAGCCTGGCCGCCATGGCGGGCTTCTGCGTCTTCTTCCCGACCCTCTTCGGGCCGTTGCTGGGCGCACTCGTCGACCGGTTACCCCGCCGGCCGCTGCTGGTCTGGACGAATCTGGTGGTAGCCGCCTCGCTCCTGCTGCTGCTGGCCGTGCGATCCGCGGATCAGGTCTGGCTGTTGTACGTCGTGATGCTCGGGTACGGGATCAGCTACGTGTTGCTCGACGCCGCTGAGGCCGCGTGGCTGCCGGCGGCGCTTCCCGGTGACGCGCTGGGGCGGGTGAACGGCCTCCGCATGAGCGCGCAGGAGGGAGCCAAGCTCCTGGCGCCGCTGCTCGGCGCGGGTCTCTTCACGCTGCTGGGTGGGGCGGGGGTCGCGGCTCTTGCGGCCGCCATGCTGATCATCGCCGCCGTGCTCTACCGGCTCGTCCGGGCACCGGGGTCGCGGCCGCCGAGCCGGCGACGGCGGATCGTGGACGAGACCTGGGAGGGCATCCGGTTCCTGCTGGGGGATGCCCGCCTGCGGGCGATCGTGCTCGTCGGCGCCCTCGTCGTGACGATGTCCGGACTCACGACGGCCGCCACGTTCGCCGTGGTCGACGAGGGCCTGGGACTGTCGGTGGCGTTCATGGGCGTGCTGTCCTCCGCACAGGGTGCCGGTGCTCTGGCCGGGGGCCTCCTCACCGGACGACTGATGACCGGACGGGGGGAGGCACTGGTCGGGACGTTGGGCGCGGTCCTGTTCGCAGCCGGAACCGCGGCGCGCCTGCTGCCCTGGACGCCCGGCGTCGTGGCCGGCAGCGTCGTGGTCGGTGTGGGTCTGCCCTGGGCGGTGGTCGCGGCGATGACGGCGGTGCAACGACGGACGCCGCAGGACCTGCTCGGGCGGGTCGCCGGCACCGCCAGCACCGTCGTGTTCGGCCCGATGTCGATAGGCATTCCGCTGGGTGCCTGGCTCGTCGCCGTCGCGGACTACCGCCTGACCCTCGTCGCGGTGGCGATCCTGACCGTGATCGGTGGCCTGCTGCTGACCGGCCGCGCGTCCCTCACCGGGGCCGACGGTGAAGACGCGGCGGCAGGCGGAAGCGCGACGCCGGACAGGGCGGGCACACAGGCGAGCGGGGCGGCGGCCGAGGGCGGATCCGCCGCGCGGCGGGGGAGCGCCGAGGCCGGCGTTGGTGTGTCGGACGGCGACGCGCAGAGCCCGGTGGAGGCCCGAGAGGTCGGCTGACCGCTCGGGCGAAGGTGCGTCGCTGTCCGCCGGTCCCACCCGGGCACCCACGCTCCGCTCGTCACCAGTGGTCCGGTGCCACGGCCGCTCGTCGGCCGTCCCCGCCGTGACTGCGGTCACGACGGGGACGGCGAGCATGCGTGAGTCAGAGGGTGGTTTCGCCGTTGAGGCCGAAGTAGTCGTGCCATTTGGTGCTGGGGCTGAAGGTGGTGCCGGTGGAGAGTCCGACGTAGACGTCGT
>NZ_JBFABB010000205.1:0-8003 GCF_040640035.1 Micromonospora sp. NPDC023633
GGCCCGGCCCGGCCGCCCGGCGCGGCCCGGTGGGACGGCCCGGCCCGGTCGGACGGTGCGGGCCGGGCGCCGCAGAGCGGGGCGGTGCTCGTCGCGGCCGGTTCGGGGGTGGCCGGCCTGCGCGAGGCGCGACGGTCGCTGATCGAGGCCCGGCAGATCGCCGACGCCGCCCGCCGGGACCGGCGGGACCTGCCGGTCTTCCGGCTGCCGCACGTGGGACTGGCGGGGCTGCTGCACCTGCTGCGCGACGAGCCCCGGTTGCAGACCTTCGTCGAGCGGGAACTCGGCGCGCTGCTGGCCTACGACGCGCAGCACCCACGGGAGCAGTTGCTCGGCACGCTGCGGGCGTACCTGGAGCAGGGCCGGAACAAGTCGGCGGCGGCCGGCGCGGCGCACCTGTCCCGGCCCGCGTTCTACGAGCGGCTGGCCCGGATCCGCCGCGTCCTGGAGGTGGACCTCGACTCGGTGGAGGACTGCCTCTCCCTCCACGTCGCCCTGCTGGCCCTCGACGCCATCCGCACCCCCTGACCCGATCCCGGGCCGGGAACGTCAGGTCAGGGCGGCGAGGGCCTTCGCGTAGGGCGGGGGGACGTGGTTCGGGCCGCCCGGGGTGAAGACGTCGGAGTCGGCGGCGGCCGACCAGGCCGTGTCGGGTACGGCGTCGACGAGGGCGCGCACGACCGGGGCGTCGCGCCACTGGTCCTGCTCGGCGAGCAGGCTCAACGCCACCACCGACTCCTCCACCTCGCCGACGCACTCGAACGGCTTGTGCCCGTCCACGCCGAGCAACTCCCGGTAGCCGGGGATTTGCGCGGGGTCGGCGAGCAGGTCGCCGCCGAAGATGTGGGTGATCCGCTCGTGCGACATGAACGGCGCCATGGCCAGGAAGACGAACCGGCACTTCGGGCAGTTGCGGCACCAGCGCTCGCTGGCGTCGCGCAGCTTGAACGCGGCGTTGCAGCTCGTCACCACGTCGTCGTAGCGGTCGATCTCGGCGAACGACCGGGCGATGTGCAGCTCCGACAGCGAGCGCAGCAGCGAGAAGTACGGCTCGGTCAGCCCGGCGTGCTCGGCCAGCGCCGCCCGCAGCAGCCCCTCCGCCTCCACGCCCTTGGACCACTGGTGGTTGATCTCGTGACCGTTCCAGACCAGGTTCGGGTCCGACGCCGACCGCTCGTTGGACATGACCACCGGCCCGAGGCCGTGCAGCACCGCCGTGGCGACGGCGATCAGCGAGTTGATCGCGGTGACCGGGATGTGGCCGTTGCGCGCTCCGGCGGCGTTCAGCTCGAACAGCACCGGGTCGATGCGCCGCCGGGCGGCGAGCGGGGCCAGGCCGGACGCCTCGTTCACCGCGACGATCACGTGGTTCGGGTTGACCGAGAACGGCACCGGGTCGAAGCCGGCCCGGCGCAGCGCCTCCAGGCTGACGATGGAGTCCTTGCCGCCGCCCACCGCCGACAGCGGACGCCGGTCGGAGTCGTCGTACTTCCGGGCGGGGGAGACCGTGCCGGGCGGCACCTCCGGGCGCAGCTGGAGCACGTGCGGCAGCTGGTTGCGGTACGCGTACTCCGCGAGACCCTTGGTGTAGACCGCGGTGACCAGCTCCGCGGCGGCCGTGCCCAGCGGCGCCGGCAGCACCAGGCGGGGCGGCGCGGCGGCTTTGTAGTAGCTGACCCCGGCGACGACGTGCAGCAGCTCCAGCACCCGGCCGAGGGTCGCCACGGTCTCGTCGGACGGCGGCGCGTCCGGCAGCGGGAGGGTGACCACCTCGGTGAACCGCTGCTCGCCGTCGGGGCCGGTGAGGGCGTAGTCGAACAACACCTCCCCGGTGGAGAGGTCGATCGAGTAGGACGGGAAGGTGAAGGCGTCCATCCGCCGCAGCTGCTCATTGGGCACACGCCATACTAGGCCCTGGTTCGTCCGGCCGTGTCCGGCTGCGTCGGACCCACCCCTGCCCCGCCGCCGACACCCCCTGAGGAGAGCCAGTGCGCCTGTCTGACCTGCGCGGACGTACCGTCGCCGTCTGGGGGGCCGGCCGGGAGGGCCGGGCCGCGGTGACCGCGATCGCCGCGCACGGCCCGGCCGAGCTGGTCGCCGTCGACGACAGCGCCAACTTCCTCAGCCTGCCCTGGGAGGGGCCGCTGGCCGAGGCGGCGCCGCTGGTCACCGGCGAGGAGGGCTTCGCCCGGCTGGCCGCCGCCGACGTGGTGGTCCGCTCGCCCGGCGTGCCGCAGACCCACCCGTGGCTGGTGGAGCTGCGCCGGCGTGGCGCGACCGTCACCCAGGGCACGGCCCTGTGGATGGCCGACCACGCCGCCCGCACCGTCGGCGTCACCGGCAGCAAGGGCAAGAGCACCACCTCCAGCCTGATCAGCCACCTGCTCGCCGCCGTCGACCGGCCGAACGTCTTCGGCGGCAACATCGGCGTGCCGACGCTGGACCTGCCGGACGCGGAGCTGTACGTGCTGGAGCTCTCCAGCTACCAGTGCAGCGACCTGACCGACTCGCCCCGGGTCGCGGTCGTCACCGCGCTCTTCCCCGAGCACCTCGACGCGCACGGCGGCGAGCGCGAGTACTACCGGGACAAGCTCAACCTGCTGGCGCACGGGCCGCGGACCGTGGTGGTCAACGGCGCCGACCCGAGGCTCGCCCTCGAACTGGGCGACCGCGCGGCGGTGCGCGCCGGCCTGCCGGACACCGCCCACGTGGCCGGCGGCGTGGACGGCACGCCCTGGTTCCACCTCGGCGACCAGCCGCTGTTCCCGCGCGCGGTGCTGCCCCTGGTGGGTCGGCACAACGAGGGCAACCTCTGCGTCGCCCTCGCCGTGCTCGACGCGCTCGGCGTCGACGTGGTGGCCCGCAGGGACGCCCTGGCCGTGGCGGTCGCCGAGTTCCAGGGGCTGGCCCACCGGCTCACCGAGATCGCCGACCCGTCCGGCCTGACCTTCGTCGACGACACCCTCGCCACCAGCCCGTACGCGGCCATGCACGCCATCGACGCGTACGAGGGGCGGCCGTTGACGGTGATCGTCGGCGGCACCGACCGGGGCCTGGACTACGCGCCGTTGCGCGAGCACCTCGCGGAGCGCGAGCTCACCGTGCTCGGCATTCCCGACAGCGGCGCCCGGATCGTCGAGGCGCTCGCCGGGCTGCCCAAGGTGCGTACCGAGGTGGTCGACGACCTGGTGGCCGCCGTCCGGCGGGCCCGCGAGCTGACCCCCGCCGACGGGGTGGTGCTGCTCTCCCCGGCGGCGCCCAGCTACGGGCGGTTCCGCAACTTCGAGCACCGCTCCGAGGTCTTCGCCCAGGCGGTACGCGACACCGCCGGCTGACTCAGCCCCGCTCGGCGGGCGTCGGGTCCGGCGTGCGCGCGCCCGGCAGCAGCGAGCCGCCGTCCTCGTCCTCGTCCTCGGGTTCGTCCGCGTCCTCCGGGTCCGGTGCTCCGGGCGTCCCGGTGGCACCGGTCGGTTGGCGCCGCTTGTCGGGCGTCCAGGCGAAGGCGAGCGCCCCGCCGACCAGGGCCAGGAGCATCCCGACCAGGAAACCGCCCAGGTTCGAGGTCAGCCAGGAGACCAGCCCGAGCAACAGCGAGAGCACGGCGTAGAAGACCCGCTGCTGCGGAGTGGCGACCAGCAGCACCCCGCGACCAACGCCGACAACTCGATCACCTTCACCAACCAGACGCTGACGAAGTTCTCCGGCCCCAGCCTCTGCTTCGGCACGGCGTACTTCTCCGCGGCGTCTCGCCCGTGCAGGACGCCACCAAGGGGAACAGCCCCGTCTACGTCAACTGACCGCGCTCAGCAGGGCCGGCGTGCGGCGATCCGTCGTGCGTCGGCCCCCGGTCGTGCGCCGGCCAGCCGTCGCCGAGGGCGGCGTTCAGGGCGCGCATCGACCGGATCGCCGAGCGGACCTCCTGCAGGTAGCGGCCCGGGGTGAGCGCCGGCTCGGGCAGCCCGGCCAGGTCGGGCAGGGCCGGGTCGACGCCGACGGTCTCGATCGCGCAGCCGTACGGCACGGCGAGGGTGCGCAGCGCGTCGCAGTGCTGGAACGGCACGTAGACCGGCGCGGTCACCATCAGCACCGGCTCGCCCGCGCGCAGGCGGACGTGCTCGGCCCAGAACCGCTGGGTGTCGGCGGTGTGCGCGCGCCGTCGCGCGGGGTCGCTGGACGGGGCGGCGAGCACCCGGACCGGCGGGCCGCCCACGGGCCGGTACGTGCGCGACGACCAGGAGTGGTGCGGGTGCCCGGCGTCGTGGCCGTCCTCCTCGGCCGGGGTGGCCACCGCGAACTCGCGCCGCACCGCCGCGTCCAACGCCGCCACCTCGGTGTCGCAGGGCGCGACGCCGGCTGCGTCCAGGGCCCGGCCCTCCACGTCGGACAGCGGGCGGAAGCTGCCCAGCACCGCCACCTCGCCGGTGACCCGGGTGCCGGCGCGCAGCAGGTGCGCCGCGTACGCGACCCGGCGCTGGCAGGCGTGCGCCAACCCGCCGAGCACGACCAGGTGGGCGTACCGCGACCGGGTCGGGGCCGCCGGACGGACCATGCCGAGCGCGGCGGCGGTGGCGAGCACCAGCCGCGAGGTGGCCGGATCGAAGGCCGGTTCCCGGGCGTCCGGGCGCTCCCGGCCGTCCCGGAAGTCCCAGTGGCGGGCCGAGAAGTCGTCGAGGCCGGCCAGCACCGCCGCCAGGTCGCCGTCCGGCCAGTCGCCGCCGAAGTGCCCGACCAGGGCGCGCAGCGGCGCCGAGCCCGCCCAGGCCCGTACGCCGGCCGCGATCCCCTCGACGTCCGTGCCCGCCGCGCCCGTCGGCAGCGCCACCTCACCGGTCCGCACCGCCGGATCGTACCGGCGGCCGAGGCGGCCGGCGGCGAACGACCGGGACGGGGCGACGGGGGTGTCGGGGGCGCCGACGCCGCGCCGACAGTGGCTCTTGTCCGCGCCGCCGGGTGGTGGCAGCGTGCGGTTACCGCGAACGCCGCTGAGAGGGTGCGACGATGACCACCGACGATCTGCTGGCCCGGCACCGGGCCGCGCTCCCGTCCTGGATGCCGCTCTACTACGACGAGCCGATCGAGCTGGTCCGCGGCTCCGGCCGCCGGGTCACCGACGCCCGGGGGCGCACCTACCTCGACTTCTTCGGCGGCGTGCTGACGAACATGATCGGCTACGACGTCCCGGAGATCCGGGAGGCGGTCGAGCGGCAGCTGCGCACGGGCATCGTGCACAGCTCCACCCTCTACCTGATCCGGCAGCAGGTCGAGCTGGCCGAGAAGGTCGCCCGGCTCTCCGGCATCCCCGACGCGCGGGTCTTCTTCACCAACTCGGGCACGGAGGCGAACGAGGCGGCGCTGCTGGCCGCCACCAACCACCGCCGCTCGCACCAGATCCTCGCCGTGCGCAACAGCTACCACGGCCGGTCGTACGCGGCGATGGGCGTGACCGGCAACCGGGGCTGGTCCGCCAGCGCGCTCAACCCGCTCCAGGTGGCCTGGCTGCACTCCGGCGAGCGGCTGCGCGGCCTGCTGGCCCGGCTCGGCGAGGCCGAGCGGGTCGAGGCCGCCGTGGAGGACCTGCACGAGGTGCTCGCCACCCAGACCGCCGGCGACGTGGCCTGTCTGATCGCCGAGCCGGTCCAGGGGGTGGGCGGCTTCGTGCACCCGCCGGACGGGCTCTTCGCCGCCTGGAAGAAGGTCCTCGACTCCCACGGCATCCTGTTCGTCTCCGACGAGGTGCAGACCGGTTGGGGGCGCACCGGGGAGCACTTCTGGGGTTACCAGGCGCACGGCGTCACCCCGGATCTGCTCACCTTCGCCAAGGGCATCGGCAACGGCTTCGCCCTGGCCGGCGTGGTCGGCCGCGCGGACGTGCTGGAGTCGGTGCCGGCGATCAGCTTCTCCACCTTCGGTGGCAACCCGGTCTCGACGGCCGCCGGCAACGCCGTGCTCGACTACCTGCTCGACCACGACCTCCAGGCCAACACGGCCCGCACCGGCGCGATCCTCGCCGATGGGCTGCGCGCCGCCGTGGGCGGTCTCGACGGCGTCGCGGAGGTACGCGGCAAGGGGCTGATGCTCGGCGTCGAGTTCGTCCGCCCGGGCACCGCCGAGCCGGACCCGGCCCTGACCGCCCGGGTCTTCGAGGCGTGCCGGGCCGGCGGGCTGCTCACCGGCAAGGGCGGCCTGTACGGCAACGTGCTGCGGATGGGCCCGCCACTGACGTTGACCGAGGACGAGGCCCGCGAGGGCCTGGCCATCCTCGTCGACGCCATCCGCTCCTGCGTGGCGGCGGAGGTGGCGGCGTGAGCGCGGCGGAGCACGACGTGCGCGTCATCGGCCACCTCGTCGACGGCAAGCCGTTCAGCGGTTCGTCCGGGCGGCACGGGGACGTCTTCGACCCGGCGACCGGGCGGCGTACCGCCCGGGTGGAGCTGGCCTCGGCGGCGGACGTCGCGGTCGCGGTGGAGGCCGCCGGGCGCGCGGCCCGGCTCTGGCGCGACGCGTCGCTGGCCAGGCGGACGGCGGTGCTGTTCGCCTTCCGGGAGCTGGTGCACGCGCGGCGGGACCGGCTCGCCGAGGTGATCACCGCCGAGCACGGCAAGGTGCTCGCCGACGCCGCCGGCGAGGTGCAGCGCGGCCTGGAGATCATCGAGTACGCCTGCGGCATCCCCTCGGCGCTGCGCGGCGGGTTCAGCGAGAACGTCTCCACCGAGGTCGACTCCTACAGCCTGCGACAGCCGCTCGGCGTCGTCGCGGTGATCTCCCCGTTCAACTTCCCGGCGATGGTGCCGCTGTGGTTCCTGCCCATCGCGGTGGCCTGCGGCAATGCGGTGGTGCTCAAGCCGAGCGAGAAGGACCCCAGCGCGGCGCTGCTGCTGGCGGAGTGGTTCGCCGAGGCGGGCCTGCCCGACGGGGTGCTCAACGTCGTCAACGGCGACGCCGAGGCCGTGGACGCGCTGCTGGAGCACCCGGGCGTGAAGGCGGTGTCGTTCGTCGGCTCCACCCCGGTCGCCCGGCACGTCCACCAGCGCGGCACCGCCGCCGGCAAGCGGGTGCAGGCGTTGGGCGGGGCGAAGAACCACATGGTGGTGCTCCCCGACGCCGACCTGGACCTGGCCGCCGACGCGGCGGTCAACGCGGGGTTCGGCTCGGCGGGGGAGCGGTGCATGGCGATCTCGGCCCTGGTCGCGGTGGAGCCGGTCGCCGACGCCCTGGTCGCCCGGATCGCCGAGCGGATGGGCCGGCTGCGCACCGGCGACGGTCGGCGCGGCTGCGACATGGGCCCGCTGGTCACCGCCGCGCACGCCGCCCGGGTGCGCTCGTACGTCGAGGCGGGGGTGGCCGCCGGCGCGGTGCCGGTGGTGGACGGCCGCGACGTCGAGCCGGACGGGGACGCGAACGGGTTCTGGCTGGGCCCGACGCTGTTCGACCGCGTCACCCCGGACATGTCGATCTACACCGACGAGATCTTCGGCCCGGTGCTCGGCGTCGTGCGGGTCGGCTCGTACGACGAGGCGGTGGAGCTGGTCAACGCCAACCCGTACGGCAACGGCACGGCGATCTTCACCAACGACGGCGGCGCGGCCCGGCGCTACCAGCACGAGGTGGAGGTCGGCATGGTCGGCGTCAACGTGCCGATCCCGGTGCCGATGGCGTACTACTCCTTCGGCGGCTGGAAGGCCTCGCTCTTCGGCGACCTGCACGCGCACGGCGAGGACGGGGTGCGCTTCTTCACCCGGGGCAAGGTGGTCACCAGCCGCTGGCTGGACCCCCGGCACGGCGGGGTCAACCTCGGCTTCCCCACCCAGACCTGAGCAGCCGCAGGGTGCCCGCCCCGACCAGGTACGCCGCCAGCGCCGCCGCCGGCACCCCCAGCGGCTCCGGTGCCGACCTCGGCGTCTCCGCGTTGACCACCAGGGCGTACACGACGGCGGCGAAACCGACGGCGGTGAGCGCGGTGCGCGCGGTGGCCCGCCACCCGCGGCCGGCCGGCGCGCGGCCCG
>NZ_JBFABB010000206.1:0-7758 GCF_040640035.1 Micromonospora sp. NPDC023633
GGCGCCGACCCCGCTGGCCGCCGCGCCGCCGGCCACCGTCACCACCTGCGCACCCCGTCCCACTCGGCGGCGAAGGCCGCCCCGTCCGCGGCGTCGATCACCACCAGGCCGGCCGCGCCCGACGGCGCCGGCTCCGTCGCCCCGAAGACCCCCGCCACCACCGACGGGTACGCGGCCCGCAGCGCGCCCACCGTCCCCAGGTCGTCCCGGCCACCCGGCCCGGTGAGGAAGACCAGCGTGTCGCCGAGCCGCTCCCGCCGCAGCCGGGTGGCGGCGGGCTGAAGGTCACCCCCGTCGGCGAGCCCCGCCGCCGCGAGCCGGTCCAGCGGCCCGTGCCCCGCCGCGTCGCCGCCCCCCGCCGGGGTGCCGGCCGGCTCCGGGACGACCAGCAGCAGCACCACCGGCAGAGCCTCGCGGTACGCGGCGACGAGCACCGAGGCGGCGGCCTCGCACGCCGACTCGAACGACTCGGCCACCCCGTCGAGGCGCTGCGGATGGGCGCCCGCCCGGTTGTCCAGCAGCACCACGATCCGGGGCAGGCTGGTGTCCACGTTCTCCCGCACCATCAGCTCGCCCACCCGGGCGCTGGTACGCCAGTGCACCCGGCGCAGCTCGTCACCGACCACGTACTCGCGCAGCGAGTCGAAGGTGATCGACCCGTGCGGCACCTTGTCCACCCGGCCGTCGAGGCTGCGCCCCGCGCCCGTGGGCACGGCGTTCAGCGGGTGGACGCGCGGGTGCACCCAGACCGGCACCGTGCCGCCGTACGGGCGGGCCAGCGCCACCAGGCCCAGCGGGTCGCGCCGGGTCACCCGCAGCGGCCCCACCGGCACCACCCCCCGCCGGGCGGTCGGCACCTCGTAGCGGACCGTGGTGTCCCGGCCCGGCCGCAGCCGCAGCAGCGGCACCGGGACCGCGCGGTCCCCGCACCGGTCCTCGGCCACCAGGCTCGCCGCCCGCAGCCGCCCGGCGTTGCGCACGGTCAGGGTCATCGCCGCCGGCTCGCCCCGCGCCACCCGGTCCGGGTCCGCGCTGCGGGTCACCTCCAGGCGGGGCCGCCAGGCCGCGGTCAGCACGGCGTAGCCGACGGCGGTGCCGGCCGCCGCCCCGAGCAGCGTCAGCTCCGGGTACGCGAAGCGGAAGCCGGCGCCGAGCAGCACGACGGCGGCGACGAGCAGCCCGACACAGCGGGCGGTGAGCGCGGACACCGGCGTCGCCGGTCAGCCCTGGACCGGGGCCGGCTGGCCCGAGGGGAGCGGCACCGGCACCGAGGCGACCGCCTGGCGCAGCACCTCGGCGGCGGTCACCCCGCGCACCTGCGCGTCGGGGGTGAGCAGCAGCCGGTGCGCGAAGACCGGCTCGGCCAGGGTCTTCAGGTCCTCCGGCATGATCCAGCCCCGCCCGTCGATCAGCGCGTACGCGCACGCCGCCCTGGTCAGCGCGATCACGCCCCGGGGACTGACCCCGACCCGCACCTGCGGGTGGGTGCGGGTGGCCGCGGCCAGCCGCACCGCGTACGCGTAGAGCGGCTCGGCGATGTGCACCCGGCGGGCCATCCGGACCATCTCCCCGACGGTGGCCGTGTCGGTGACCGCCGTCAGCGCCTCCGGGGAGCGGACCGTCGCCCCGCGCAGCACCTCCACCTCGACCGCCTCGTCGGGGTAGCCGACGGAGAGCTTCACGAGGAACCGGTCGAGCTGAGCCTCGGGCAGCCGGTACGTGCCGTCCATCTCCACCGGGTTCTGGGTGGCCACCACCAGGAACGGCTGCGGCACCGGATGCCGGACCCCGTCGACGGTGACGGTGCGCTCCTCCATCACCTCCAGCAGCGCCGACTGGGTCTTCGGCGACGCCCGGTTGATCTCGTCGGCGATGACGATGTTGGCGAACACCGGTCCCGGGTGGAACTCGAAGCCCCGGGTGGCCTGGTTGAAGATCGTCACCCCGGACACGTCGGAGGGGAGCAGGTCGGGGGTGAACTGGATGCGCCGCCACTGCCCCTTGACGGTCGCCGCGATGGCCCGGGCCAGGGTGGTCTTGCCGACCCCCGGCACGTCCTCCAGCAGCACGTGCCCCTGGGCGAAGAGGGCGGTCAGCGCCAGCCGGACCACCTGCGGCTTGCCCAGCACCACCGCGTTGACGTTCTCGGCCAGCCGGGCGGCGAGGGCGGCGAAGCCCTGCACCTCCGGCTGGGTGAGCGGTTCTGGGGTGTTCACGCGGTGGTGCTCCTTGCCTGGGTGGTCAGCAGGTGGGCAGGACCTTGATGTCGTCGCCGCCCTCCAGGTTGAGCCAGGCCCAGGGGATGTAGGTGCGTCCCTCGTAGTCGACCTGCACCCACCAGGTGCTGCGCTTCTCGTTGTTGTAGATGTAGGCGTAGACCTCTTCGCCCTGCTTCTTGCAGTAGGCCTTGAGTCGGGTGCCGTTCGCGACCCAGCCGGCCTGCTGGTCGTCGTCCTGCCGGGTGACCCTGAAGATCTCGTTGCCGTTGCGCTCGCCGGGGATCTCCCGGGTGCAGTAGCGGGCCTCCTCGCCGGAGGAGCCGTTGCGGCAGGTCGCGATCCCGTACAGGGCGCCCGTGGCCTGGGCGCGGGTGGCGGTGCCCTTGCCGGCGGCGTTGCTCGCCGTGACGGTGAAGGTGTACTTCGTGCCGGGGGTCAGGCCCGTCATCGTGATGCTGGAGCAGTTCCCGGGCTTCGCCGGCTCGCCGCTGGTGCTCAACGAGCAGGTCGCCTTGCCGCCGCCGGCGTCCACGGTGAACGTCACCGTCGCCGAGGTGGCGTTGGCCGAGGAGCCGGTCACGGTGACGCGGGGCTCGGCCACCGTGCGGGCCGTGGCGGTGGCCTCCGGGCCGGGGCCGGCCTCGTTGACCGCCCGCACCTTCACAAGGACGTTCTGACCGTCGCCCAGCCCGTCCACCGTGGCCCGGGTGTCGGTCACCTCGCTGCTGCGCCCACCCACGTCCACGAGGTACTTCGTCACCGGGCGGCCGTTCGCCACCGCCGGCGCCCACTGCACCGCGACGGTGCCCGGCCGATCGGCCACCGTGGTCGGTCGTAGCTCGGTCGGTCGCTCCGGCGGCGCGTACGGCACGACCGTGTTGCTCACCGGCGAGGCCGCCGAGCCGGCGCCCCGGTCGTTGACCGCCACCACCGTGAACGCGTACTGCGTGCCGTACTCCAGCTCGCCCGCCGGCACCACCAGCTCGGTCCTGCGGGACTCGCCGGCCGGGGCGTTGGTGCCCGCCGACGTGGCCGTGACCACGTACTTCGCGATCGTGTTGCCCTGCCCGTTCGCCGCCGGCCACGTCACCAGCACCGTGCCGTCCGGGCGCTCCTTGGCGGTGACGCCCGACGGCGGGTCCGGCACCGCGGCCGTCGGCGTCACCGGGTTGCTGGTACGCGCGGGACCGTCGCCCTTCGCGTTGACCGCGTGCACCGAGAACCGGTACGTCTCGCCGTTGGTCAGGCCCTTGATCTCGACGGCCCGCTGGTTGGCGCCCACCTCCACGCGCTGGCCGGCGCCCTGCACCACGTACCGGACGATCTCCGCCCCGTTGGCCGGGGCCGGTCGCCAGCTCACCCGGGCCTGCGCGTTGCCGGCGGCGGCGGTGACGCCGCGCGGCGCGCCCGGCTTGCCCACCCTGGGCTTCTTCGGCGGGGGCGGCGGTGGGGGAGCGGGCGGCGGGTCGCCGCCGAGCACGTCGTTGGCGTACTTGTCGACCTCGCGGACCTGGTGCCTGTCGTCCACCACCTGGGCGGTGGCCGAGTCGGGAGCGTTGATGAACAGGTGGTTCTCCCGCACCTCCAGCTCCAGCGGCCCGGTGCCCCGGCCCCGGATGGTGTCGACGAGCTGGCCGGCGGAGTCGAAGGCGTAGACCGTGCCGGACGCCTCGTCGGCGCAGTAGTAGCGGCCGGCCCACGCCACGGCCGGGCTGAGCTGGTCGCCCGTGCCCGGCACGGTGAACGCCCGCACCGCCCCAGCGTCGTCGACCACGTGCACCCGCCGCTCGCCGGGCACCGTCACGGGCACGTCCGGCCCGCTGGTCCGCGCCGGCAGCGCGCCCGGCGTGGTCATCGTCAGCGGCGTGGTGCGGACCTCGCCGCGCTGCACGGTCACGAGCGCCCCGGCGGTGCGGTCGAGCACCGCGACGCCGTCGTCCAGCGTGGAGACGACCAGGTCGTGGCTGGCGTCCGCGACGTCGTACGTCTCGACCTTCTTCGGGCTGAGGCCGGCTCCGGCGGGCGCCGCCGACGCGGGCGCGGAGGGAAGCGGCGCGGCGGTGACCGCCGAGACGGTGCCCTCGCTGGGCACCGCGATCCAGAGGCGCCCCTCGCCGTCGAAGGAACCGCCGGTGATGCCCGGCGGGTAGCGCACCGGCTCGCCGACCGGGGTCAGCGACCGGGGGTCGAGCTGCCGGACGACGCCCTGCACGGCGTCGACGACGAACGCCGCGTCCTCGTGCAGGGCGACGTTGACGCCCAGCCCCGGGGTCGTCCGGGTGGTCGCGGTGATCTGGAGGGTGGCCAGGTCCAGCGAGCTGACCTGACCGGTGTTCAGGTCCCGCAGGACCAGCAGCCGGTCGGTCTGGGTGACCTGCATCGGGTGCCGGCGGGCGCCCGGGACCCCGACCCGGGTGTCGACCCGTGCGGTGATCCCGTTGACGCGGGCCAGCTCGCTGCGCGCGGCGCTCCACAGCCAGGAACTCGCGTCGTGGCTCGCCACCGCGTTGTCCGCCGCGCCGAGCCCGTGGATGGTGAGCCCCATGGCGGCCAGCAGCGCGGCCACCGTCGCGATGGTGACGACCCCGCCGCGCATCCGGCGGGGCCGGCGACGCGGGGGACCGGTGCCGGCGTGCCCGGCCTCGTCGATGGTGGCCACTACCGGCTGCCTCCCCTGTCGTCCCTGGCAGGTGGCGCGCCCTGTCCGGCGACCCTCCCCTGAGCCGGGTGCCATCATATGGCCCGGCCGGGGGCGGGGGAACCCGCACCGTCCCCCTGTGGACACCGAGCGTGTGCGCCGCGCCGAGGTGGACGGTCAGCTCGACGGCGTGTCGCCCTCCCGTTCCGTGCAGACCTGCCCGGAGGTGGCGAACGAGTCCGTCGAGTAGACCGCCAGTACGGTGAAGCAGTAGTCCACCTGTGAGTTGAGCCCGTTGACCGTGTAGCTGGTCTGGCCCGGGTCCACCGTGGCCATCACGCCCAGCGCCTTGCCGGTCCGGCCGCCGGCCACCATGAACGGCACCCCGCCGCCCGCCGGGTCCGTCCAGTTCAGGGTGATCGTCGCCGCGTCGTCCTTGAGCGTCAGCCCGCCCGGCGGGGGACCAGCGACCGTCGACGCGGACGGCGCGGCGGCCACCGGCGAGGCGGGTCCCGCCGGCGGCGCCGCGTCCCGGTTGAGCATCAGCACGCCCACGCCGACGAGCGCCGCGACGGCCAGGACCGCGACGACCACCGCGACGATGATCGCCGTCCGGTTCCGGCCGCCCTCCTCGGGCTCCGCCATCATCGGGTACGCCGGCGGTGGCGGGAAGGCCGGTGCCTGCTGCTGGGCGGGGCGGCCCGCAGCCGCCCCGGCCCGCACGGGCTGCGCCTTCATCGGGAAGGTCTCGTCGATGTCGAGGTACGCCGGCGGCAGGTCGTCGACCCTCTCCTGCTCCTGCTCCTGCTCCGGCTCCGCCTGCGCCGCCTCCTCCCGTTCCGAATCCGCCCGCTCCAGCTCGTCCTCGACGTCCAGCTGGTCGGCGTCGTCGTCGGGCGTCGGGCCCGTCAGCGCCTGCGGGGGAGCCGTGCTGCTCCACGGCGGCGCGGACATGCCCCACGGCGGCGCGCTCACCGGCGGCTGGACCCCGGGCGGGGCGCTCACCGGCGGCTGGATCCCGGGTGGCGCGCTCACCGGCTGCGGACGCTGCGGCGGCGCGTTGAACTGCGGGGGCTGGTGCGGCGGCCCGCTGACCGGCGGTGGGACCACCGGTGGCGGCGGGATCACCGGCGGGGGCGGGATCATCGGTGGGGCCGGGATCGCGGCTGCCGGCGGGGAACCGACGCCCCTGGGTGGCGTGCTGAAGGGCGTCGGTGGCGCGCTCACGGGTGGGCTGCTCGTCCAGTGCGCGGGCGGCGCGCTGACGGGGGACGTCGGGGGTGCGCTGACCGGCGTGGGGCGAAGCGGTGCCGGCGCGGCGGCGTGTGCCGCCGCGGGTGGCGTGCCGGGCGACGGCGTCTCGGACGGTCGCGCGGGGCTCGCCGGATCGGCCACCGTGCCCGGCGCGGCGTCGGCAGCGTCCGGTCCGGCGGGCGTACCGGCGGCGCGGGCGAGCTCCTCGGCGAGCAGCGGCTCGATCTGCTTGACCTGGATGGTCGGCTTGGCCCACCCGGGTGCCGGCCCCGCCGGACGCTCCGGTGCCGCCGACCGTGCTCCAGTCGCCGCATCCGGTGCCCCCGGCCGCGCGCCGGTGGCCGCATCCGGAGTTGATGAGCGCGGGTCCGCGGCGGGGCGCCCGGCTGGCAGCGGCGGCTCGCCGGCTGCCACGGCTGGCGCGGGGGCCGGCGTGCGAGCTGCGGACGACGCCGCCACGGCTGGCTCGCCGGCCGGTCTCCGTCCCGCCGACGCTGCCGACGCCGCCGCCGCGGCTGGTCCGGCGGCCGACGGTGCCTCGACGGCGGGCGACCCTGGCCGAGTCTGCGCGACGGCGAACGACGCGGCCCTGGCCGCTCCGGCGGTCGACGGCGTTCCGGTGGCGGCTGACGACGCTGCGGTCGGTGGCGCCTCCCCGTTGGGCGGCGCTGCCGCTGGCCCCGGTGGCGGGGAGGCTTCCTCGGCGGCCCGCTGCCGCGGCGGCGTGGCGGAATCCGGCCGAGGCGCCGCAGCCCTCGCCTGTGCTGCGGGCTCCGCGCCGGTCACGGCGGAGGTGGTGGGCTGTGGCGCGGCTCGCGGGGGAGCGGCCACAGGTTCCGGCGTGGCGGCGTCGGGAGCGGCCGCGTGCCGTCCGGTCGGCGGGGCGGGCGGTGCCGTACTCGCCGTCACGGCAGGCGCGGACGACGCCGGGGCCTGCGTCATCGGCGGGGCCGGCGGTGGCGGGATCGTCCTCGGAGCCGGGACGACCGGAGTCGCCCGCCCTGCCACCGGCGCGGCGGGGCGCGGCGGGACCTGCGGCGCAGCCGTGGGCGGCCCCGGCCTGGCGGGCGGCTGGGCCGCCGAGGGTGCCGGTGCCCACGGAGACTGCGGCGACGCCGGCCCGGGGCGTTGCGCCGGGACGACCGGAGGCGGTGGCAGGGGCGCCGACGGCACGTGCGGCTGCACCGGGGTGGCGGTGGAGGGCGGCGGCACGACCGGGGGCGGCGGCACGGGCGGGGCCGGGGTGTGTGGCGGTCGCGCCTGTGCGGCGGTGGACGCCGGAGGCGGGGGTACGGCGGCGCGTCCCTGTCCCGGTGGCGCGGGCACGACCGGCGGTGGCGGGATCGTCGGTGGCGGTGGAATCCGCTGCGGCGGCGCGGCGTACGGGGTGGCCCGTCCGTGCCCGGCGGCGGGCGGCGCGACCGGCGGGGCCGGGGCGCTCTGCGGCGGGGCCGGCACGTGGGACGCGGCCGGCGGCGCCCACGCCTGCTGCGGCGGCGGGGGAACAGCCGGCGGTGGCGGGATCCGGGGGGCCTGCGGCGGCGCCGGATACGGCTGTGCCGGTGCGGGCGGCACGTGGGGCGCGTGGGTGGTGGGGCCGGGCGCGTACGGGGACGCCGCGGGGTGCGGCGACGGGGGAGCGGGCAC
>NZ_JBFABB010000207.1:0-7305 GCF_040640035.1 Micromonospora sp. NPDC023633
GACGCCCACCGGCCGCGCCCGGGCCGCCCCGGCGGCGCTGTCGGCGGGCGGACGCACCGACGCGGCCACGCCGGCTGGTCAACTGTCGGGGGCCGCGTCTACTGTCGGTTGCTGTGCTGGAAGAGCTGCGCATCACCGGACTGGGCGTCATCGAGGACACCACGCTGCCGCTGACCGGCGGCATGAACGTCATCACCGGCGAGACCGGTGCGGGCAAGACCATGGTGGTCACCGGCCTCGGCCTGCTCTTCGGGGGGCGTGCCGACGCCGGGCGGGTCCGCGCCCAGCCGGGCCGGGCGGTGGTCGAGGGCCGGCTGCGGCTCGAGGGCCGCGTCGCCGCCACCGTGCACGCGCGGATCACCGACGCGGGTGGCGAGCCCGACGAGGACGGCTCGGTGCTGCTGAGCCGCACCGTCACGGTGGAGGGCCGCTCCCGGGCGCACCTGGGCGGGCGGAGCATGCCGGTGTCGATGCTCGGCGAGGTCGGCGAGCAGGCGGTGGCGGTGCACGGCCAGTCCGACCAGCTGCGGCTGCTGCGGCCATCCGAGCAGCGGGCCGCGCTGGACCGCTTCGCCGGCCCGGAGCACGAGAAGCTGCTCGACGCGCTGCGCGAGGCGTACGCCCGCTGGCGCGCGGTGGTCGACGACCTGACCGACCGGCGGCGCAACGCCCGCGAGCGCAACCAGGAGGCGGACCTGCTGCGCCTCGGCCTGGACGAGATCACCCGGGTCGACCCGCAGCCCGGCGAGGACGACGAGCTGAAGGCGGAGGCGCAGCGGCTGGAGCATGCCGAGGGGCTGCGCACCGCGGCGCAGGTGGCCCACCAGTGCGTGGCCGGCGGCGTGGAGGCGACCGACGAGACCCCGGACGCGGCGGCGTTGCTCGGCACCGCCCGCCGTACCCTGGAGGCGCAGGCCGGCACCGACCCGGCGCTGGGTGAGCTGGCGGGGCGGCTGGAGGAGGCGGCGACCCTCGTCACGGACGTCTCCGCCGAGCTGTCGGCCTACCTCGCCGCGCTGGACGCCGACCCGGCCCGGTTGCAGACCGTCTACGAGCGGCGGGCGGCGCTGCGCGCGCTCACCCGCAAGTACGCCGACGACGTCGACGGGGTGATCGCCTGGGCCGAGCGGGCCCGCACCCGGCTGTCCGACCTGGACACCTCCGACGACCTCCTGGACGAGCTGGACCGGGAGGCCTCCCGGCTGGCCGGTGAGGTGGCCGAGCTGGCCGGCCGGGTGTCGACGTCGCGGCAGGAGGCGGCGACTCGCTTCGCCGAGCAGGTCACCGTCGAGCTGGCCGGGCTGGCCATGCCGCACGCCCGGATCGAGGTGGCGGTGCTGCCCCGCGTGGCCGGCCGCGCCGAGCCGACCCTGCCGGTCAACGGCACCGAGGTCGGCGTCGGCCCGGACGGCGGCGACGAGGTCGAGCTGCGCCTGCTGGCCCACCCGGGCGCGCCCTCGCTGCCGTTGCAGCGCGGGGCCTCCGGCGGTGAGCTGTCCCGGGTGATGCTCGCCATCGAGGTGGTCTTCGCCGGTTCGGGCGGGCCCCCCACGCTGGTCTTCGACGAGGTCGACGCCGGGGTGGGCGGCCAGGCCGCGGTGGAGATCGGCCGGCGCCTGGCCCGGCTGGCCCGCAGCCACCAGGTGCTGGTCGTCACCCACCTGCCGCAGGTGGCGGCCTTCGCCGACCGGCACCTGGTGGTGGCGAAGGACACGGGCGGGGCGGTCACCACGAGCGGGGTCCGGGTGGTGGAGGACACCGAGCGCGCGCGGGAGCTGGCCCGGATGCTCGCGGGTTTGCCGGACTCCGACCTGGGTATCGCGCACGCCGAGGAGCTTCTCGCCGTGGCGGCCCGGGAGAGGCGCCCGTGAGGTCGGCGATTGTGAGCACAGGCACACCGGCCTGCGCGTTAGTGTGCTTCCCTGGGTAGGCGGCCCCTGCTCAGGCATGTCGCGACAGAATTGCCTGCCTCACATGCCAGGATGGTCACGATGCGTCTACCCACGTTGCGCCGGACCCGGAGCGCGGAACCGGGCAGGATCCTCGGCACCGCGCGCCTCGACCGCCGGACAAAACGCCTGGTCGGCCGGCTCCGCCCCGGCGACATCGCGGTCATCGACCACGTCGACCTCGACCGTGTCGCCGCCGACTCGCTCGTCGCCGTCGGTGTCGGCGCCGTGCTCAACGCGAAGCCCTCGGTCTCCGGCCGCTACCCCAACCTGGGTCCGGAGGTGCTGGTCGCCGCCGGCATCCCGCTCCTGGACGACCTGGGGGAGGGGGTCTTCGAGCGGATTCGCGAGGGCGACACCGTGCGGATCGAGGGCAACACCGTCTTCGTCGGCGACGAGCCGGTGGCGCACGGCAGCCTCCAGGACGCCGAGACGGTGGCCAAGTCGATGGCCGACGCCCGGGAGGGGCTCTCGGTCCAGTTGGAGGCGTTCGCCGCCAACACGATGGACTACCTCCGCCAGGAGCGCGACCTGCTCCTCGACGGCGTCGGCGTGCCCGAGATCCAGACCGAGATGCAGGGGCGGCACTGCCTGATCGTGGTGCGCGGCTACGACTACAAGGCCGACCTGGACGTGCTGCGCCCCTACATCCGCGAGTTCAAGCCGGTTCTGATCGGCGTGGACGGCGGCGCGGACGCGCTGGTGGAAGCCGGCTACACGCCCGACGTGATCATCGGCGACATGGACTCGGTCACCGACGACGTGCTGCGCTGCGGCGCCGAGGTGATCGTGCACGCCTACCCGGACGGCCGGGCGCCCGGCCTGGCCCGGGTCAACGGCCTCGGCGTCCCGGCGGTGACCTTCCCGGCGGCGGCGACCAGCGAGGACCTGGCCATGCTGCTGGCCGACGAGAAGGGCGCCTCGCTGCTGGTCGCGGTCGGCACCCACGCCACGCTTGTCGAGTTCCTCGACAAGGGCCGCGGCGGGATGGCCTCCACGTTCCTGACCCGGCTCAAGGTCGGCGGGAAGCTGGTCGACGCCAAGGGCGTGAGCCGGCTCTACCGGCAGAGCATCTCCGGGTCGTCGCTGCTGCTGCTGGTGCTCTCCGCGATCGCGGCGATGGCGTCGGCGGTGGCGGTCTCCACGGTCGGCAAGGCGTATTTGGGCGTGGTCTCCGAGTGGTGGAACAATTTCGTGTTCCAGCTTGAACAGCTTTTCTAGCGTCCCACCGATCAAGAGGCTGCAGGTGTGATCAACTTCCGGTACCACGTGGTGTCCCTGACCGCGGTCTTCCTCGCGTTGGCGATCGGCCTGGTGGTCGGCACCGCTGCCCTGAACGGCCCGGTGGCCGACTCGCTCAAGGAGAACGTCAACGGGCTGCGCAAGGACAACCAGCTGATGCGCCAGGCGGTCCAAAACATGGAGAAGGAGCTGGAGCTCGAGGAGGAGTTCGCGGCCCAGACAGCGGAGTTGTTGTTGCCCGGCAAGCTGACCGGCAAGCGGGTGCTGGTCGTCAGCCTGCCCACGGGGCGTGACCACACCGAGGGCGTGGTCAAGATGCTCCAGCTCGCCGGGGCCCAGGTGACCGGTCGCATCGACCTGCAGGACAAGTTCATCAACCCGGACAACAACAACAACCTGCTGGAGCTGGCGGTCACCGCCGCGCGCCCCACCAGCGCGCCGACCGCCGGGCTGCCCGGCAACGGGCACGGGGTGGAGACGTCGACCGCGCTGCTGGCCAGCGTGCTGCTCGACCGTGCGCCCGGCGCGACCCCGGTCAGCGAGGCCGACCGGCGGGCGGTGCTGGCCGCGTACACCAACGCCAACTACCTGACCACGGAGGACCGGGTCACCGCGTCGGCGGAGGCCGTCGTCGTGGTCAGCGGGCAGCCGTACGTGGACAAGGACTCGGCCAAGAAGGACGAGTCGGTGCTCAAGGTCGCCGAGCAGTTCGACCGGACCGGGACGATCGTCGTGGGCGGCAACGGCTCGGCCGGCGGCAACCTGGTGGCCGCCGTGCGGAGCGACCCCGTGCTGGTGCAGACCATCTCCACCGTCGACAACGCCAACACCGTCCAGGGTCAGCTGGTCACCGCCCTCGCACTGGTGCAGCAGGTCACCGAGAAGAAGGCCGGGCAGTACGGCGTCGCCGACAACGCCACCCTGCTGCCTAGACTGCCCCAGTGATGCGACGACGTACCCCGGTGTCCGGATCCAGCTTCGCCGACGTACGGCGGGAGGGAGACGCGTGAGTCTGCTCGGTCGACTGCTGATCGCCGGCGCGGGCGCCGCCGCCGCCCGGTACGCGCTGCGCGAGGTGCGCACCTCACCGGCCGGCCCCGCGCTCGACCGGACCAACTTCCGTGGTCGCACGGTGAGCCTGGCCGCCGGCCCCGCGCTCGCGGCCGGCGCGGCCGGGGTGGGCGCGTTTGGCGCCTCCAGCGGGCCGTCGGGCGCCGCGGCCCTGGTCGCCGGGGTGGGTGCCGGGGCCGTCGGGCTCTACGACGACGTGGCGGGGGCCCGGCCGGAGCAGAAGGCGGCCAAGGGCTTCGCCGGGCACCTGGCCGCGCTGCGCGAGGGCCGCGTCACCGCCGGGATGATCAAGGTCGTCGGGGTGGGGGCCGCGGGCCTCGGTGCCGCCGCGCTGCTCGCCGCCGACCCCCGGGTCGCCGCGCACCGGCGCCGCCAGCGGCAGGGCCCGCTGGGCCGGGGCGTCGACGTGCTGCTCGGCGCCGGGGTCATCGCCGGCACGGCGAACCTGCTCAACCTGCTCGACCTGCGTCCCGGCCGGGCGCTGAAGTCCGGCCTCCTGCTCGGCGCCCCGCTGGCCGGCGGCCCGCACGGCGGGATCGCCGCCGGTGCCGTCGGCGCCGCCGCCGGGCTGCTCCCCGCCGACCTCGGCGAGGACGTGATGCTCGGCGACAGCGGCGCGAACGCGCTCGGCGCGCTGCTCGGTGTGGCGCTGGCCGCGCGTACCGGGCCGGTCGGGCGGGCCGGGCTGCTCGCCGTGCTCGCCGGCCTCACCGCGGCCAGCGAGAAGGTCAGCTTCACCCAGGTCATCCAGCGCACCCCGGGGCTGCGCGAGCTCGACGCACTGGGCCGGCGCGCCGACTGACGTGACGACCCCGGCACCCCTCGCCGGCGCCGGCCGTGTCGCCGGAGCGGCCGCGCTCATCGCCGTCCTCACCGTGGTCAGCCGGCTCGCCGGCTTCGGCCGCACCGCCGTCTTCACCTGGGTCGTGCAGAAGAGCGACCTCGGCGGCATGTACGTGATCGCGAACACGGTCCCGAACATCATCTTCGAGATCGTGGCCGGCGGCGCGCTGGCGAGCCTGGTCGTACCGCTGCTGGCCGGGCCGGTCGCGGCCGGCGACCGGCGCGCGGTGGCCGCCACCACCGGGGCCCTGCTCACCTGGACGGTCACCCTGCTGGTGCCGCTGGCCGTCCTGGTGGCGGTCGCGGCCGGCCCGGTCGTGTCGCTGATGAGCGAGGGGCGCTCGGAGGCGGAACTGGCGGCCGGCGCGCGGATGCTGCGGGTCTTCGCCCCGCAGTTGCCGCTCTACGGCATCGGCATCGTGCTCACCGGGGTGCTCCAGGCGCACCGCCGCTTCGCCTGGCCGGTGATCGCGCCGCTGCTGTCCAGCCTCACCGTGATCGTGGTGTACCTCGCCTTCGGCGGCGCCGAGGGACGAGGCGTGGGCGTCGCGCAGGTGAGCCCCGGCGGCGAGCTGATCCTCTCCGCCGGCACCACGCTGGGCGTGGTGGTGCTGTCGCTGTCGCTGCTGATCCCGCTGCGCCGGTTGGGCCTGCGGCCGCGCTTCGGCTATGCGTTCCCGCCCGACGCCCGGGCGCGGGTCGGCGGGTTGGCGATGGCCGGGGCGGTGACCGTCACCGCGCAGCAGCTCGCGCTCCTGGTGCTGCTCAGGCGGGTCTCCGGTGGGCCGACCGGTTCGCCGCAGGTGTTCAACCTGGCCCAGACCATGTACCTGCTGCCCTGGGCGGTGCTGGCGGTGCCGCTGGCGGTGGCGGCGTACCCGACGCTGGCGGCCGCCGCCACCGCGGGACGGGACGAGGACTACCAGCGCACGCTCTCCTCCACGGTGCGCGGGGTGCTGCTGTTCAGCTGCCTCGGCGCGGCGGCTCTGGTCGGCACGGCCGCGCCGGTCGCCACGTTCTTCTACCCGGACGACCCGGGCTCCACCGCCGCCGGGATCGTCGGCTTCGCCCCCGGGCTGCTCGGCTACGGCCTCTTCGCGGTGCTCTCCCGCGCCCTCTACGCCCGGGGGGACACCCGCCCCGCCACCGTCGCGATCACCGCCGGCTGGCTGGCCGTGCCGGTGGCGGCGGTGCCACTGGCGGCCCTGCTGCCGGTGGCCGACCGGGTGCTCGCGGTCGCCCTGGCCAACTCGGTCGGGATGGTGCTGCTCGGCGGCCTGCTGCTCGTCGCGGTGCGGCGCTCGGCCGGGCGTCCCGCGCTCGCCGGCGCGGCCCGGGCCGCCGCCGCCGGACTGCTCGCCGGCACCCTGGCCGCGCTCGCCGGAACGGCCCTCGCCCGCTGGCTCGACACGGCCGCCGGCGGCACCCCGACGACACCGGGCGCACTCGTGCAGGGCATGCTGTCCGGAGCCCTGGTCGGCGTCGTGTTCCTTGCCGTCGTCTGGCTGGTCGACCGGCGGGACGTGACGCCGCTGCTCGCCGGGGCGCTCCGGCGGCTGGGCAGGACGGGCCGGCGTGGGCCGGCTGCCCCCGCCCAGGGGACGGGCGAGGGAGACATCCCCCCGGAACGGGGTGGCGGGAAGGAGACGGTGTCCCGGTGAGCGGGTGCAGGACGGGTGACCGGCCGACGGCGACCGACGAGCGGGGGTGGTCGCGGTGACGGCACCGGTTCCCGGCTGGCGCGGCACGGTGGCCCTGCTGCTCGCCTCCAGCACCGGCGGCGTCGGGCAGCACGTCCGCTCGCTGGCTCGGGGCCTGACCGACTCGGGTGCCTCCGTGCTGGTCTGTGGGCCCGCCGCGACGCAGGAGCAGTTCGACTTCACGGGCGCCGGCGCCCGCTTCCTGCCGGTGGAGATCCCGGCCAGCCCGACCCCGGCCGACGCCCGGGCGGTAACTGCGCTGCGCCGGGCGCTCGCCGCCGAACCGGTCGACGTGCTGCACGCCCACGGCCTGCGGGCCGGGCTCGTCGCCGTGCTCGCCCACCCGGCCGCCCCGCTCGTGGTCACCTGGCACAACGCGGTGCTCGCGGGCGGCCTGCGGGGAAGCGTGTCCCGCCTCGTCGAGCGGGTCGTCGCCCGGGGCGCCCGGGTGGCGCTCGGCGCCTCCGCCGACCTGGTCGAGCGAGCCGCCGCGCTGGGCG
>NZ_JBFABB010000208.1:0-7020 GCF_040640035.1 Micromonospora sp. NPDC023633
ACCGAGTCGGCCGACGAATCGGGATAAAGACAGCAAGCGTCGGTCTGCCGGTGAGTCAGACCAACCCGGCGACCCACCCCACCATCCTCACTGTCCGCCGCCGACCCACACCTTGGTGGAGCTGGCCAGGGCCGGGGTGACAAGGTGGAGCGGCCAACCGGACGAACGACCATGTCACCCCGGCCCTGGTCCGCTCGGCTCGCCTGGGTCGGTGGCTGGCGGGATGGCATCCCACCACCCACGAACCGGAACCGCTCGGTAACTCCATCTCGGAGTCGTCTGGCCCCGCCAGAGGCATGCCCTTAATTGGCCGGCGCGCCGGCTAATGCCGGCGCTTGCGCCGCCAGCAGGCCGAGCGCGGCCGGCGCGGCCCGCTTGCGGGCCGCCTTGATCCAGAAAACGAACAACTCGGCAGATGACCCGGGTAGCCACCTGACATTGACCAGCGGTCAAGATGCGCTACCGGCCCGGCGCACTTGACCGCCGTGGTCCCCAGGAAGCCAGAAGGGCCGACCCGATGTGTCGGATCAGCCCTCTGACCTGCTGTTACACCTTGTCGGGACGGCCGGATTCGAACCGACGACCCCTTGACCCCCAGTCAAGTGCGCTACCAAGCTGCGCCACGTCCCGATGCTCCCGCGCGGTGCTCCCCGCGACAGCCGGTACAGCTTAGCGCAGGATCTTCGCGCCGTCCGCACTGCCCCCTCCCGTACCGGAACGCGTCGTCCGGCACACCTCCCCTAGAGCTTCCTAGGAGGATGGGTGGGTTGGTGGGCGGCGAGAAAGCCGGGTGGGAGCGTGCTCCCACCCGGCTTTTTCAGGTGCGGTGGGTCAGCCGTGCGCCTTGCCCCGGCCGCCGGGGCCGAGCTTCTTGCGGGGGCGTACGGAGATCTCGATCGGGCTGCCCTCGAAGCCGAACTCCTCGCGCAGCTTGCGCTCGACGAACCGCTGGTAGCCGGCGTCCAGCGGAGCGGTGGTGAACAGCACGAAGCGCGGCGGCGCCACGCCCGCCTGGGTGGCGAAGAGGATCTTCGGCGCCCGCCCGCCACGCACCGGGTGCGGGGTCGCCTGCACCAGCGCGGTCAGCCACGAGTTGAGCTGCGCGGTCGGCACCCGGGTCTCCCAGCTCGCCAGGGCCTTGCGCAGCGCCGGCGCCAGCTTGTCGACCGCCCGGCCGGTCTGCGCCGACAGGTTGAGCCGGATCGCCCACGGTATGCGGCGCAGCTCGCGATCGATCTCCTTGTCCAGGTAGTACCGGCGGTCGGCGTCGACCAGGTCCCACTTGTTGAAGGCGATCACCAGCGCCCGGCCGGACTCGGTGACCATGGACAGGATCCGCTGGTCCTGCTCGCTGATCGGCTCGCTGGAGTCCAACAGCACCACGGCGACCTCGGCGGCCTCGATCGCCCCGGCGGTCCGCAGGCTGGCGTAGTACTCGGTACCGCTGGCCTTGCCGACCCGCTTGCGCAGGCCCGCCGTGTCGACCAGCTGCCAGGTCTCCCCGCCGATCTCGACCAGGCTGTCGACCGGGTCCACGGTGGTGCCGGCGACCGAGTCGACGACCGCCCGCTCCTCGCCCGAGAAGCGGTTGAGCAGGCTGGACTTGCCGACGTTCGGCCGGCCGACGAGGGCCACCCGGCGCGGGCCGCGCGGCCGGTTCTCGACGATCTTCGGGGCCTCCGGCAGCGCGTCCATGATGGCGTCGAGCAGGTCGCCGGAACCGCGCCCGTGCAGCGCCGACACCGGGTATGGCTCACCCAGGCCCAGCGACCACAGCGAGGTCGCCTCCATCTCGATGGCGGTGTTGTCGGCCTTGTTCGCGACCAGGATCACCGGCTTGGCGCTGCGGCGCAGCATCCGGACGGCCGCCTCGTCCACGTCCGTCGAGCCGACCATAGCGTCGACCACGAACAGCACCACGTCGGCGGTGGCGACCGCCGTCTCGGCCTGCGCCGCGATCGCGGCGGCCCGGTCCTTGGCGTCGGGCTCCCACCCGCCGGTGTCCACCACGGTGAACTGCCGGCCGGCCCACTGCGCGTCGTACGGGACGCGGTCCCGGGTGACCCCGGGGACGTCCTCGACGACCGCCTGGCGGCGACCGATGATCCGGTTGACCAGGGTCGACTTGCCCACGTTGGGGCGGCCCACCACGGCCACGACCGGCTGCGGACCGGTCGGCTCCTCGGTGTCGACGTCCGGTTCCCGCAGCTCGATCCACCCGTCGGTCTCGGTCATGCCACTCCCCGATCGGTCAGCAGGTCGCGCAGGCGCCCGACGACCTCGTCGATGCCCAGCTCGGTGGTGTCCAGCACCACGGCGTCGGCGGCCTGGGTCAGCGGGTCGGCCTTGCGGGTCGAGTCGAGCCGGTCCCGCCGGGCCAGGTCGGCCGCGGTCGCCGCGACGTCGGTGGCGTCCTCGGCGCTGCGCCGGGCGGCCCGGGCCGCCTCGGAGGCGGTGAGGTAGACCTTCAGGTCGGCGTCCGGGGCCACCACGGACCCGATGTCGCGACCCTCGACCACGATCCGGCCGGCATTGGCGATCATCTCGCGCTGCCGGGTGACCAGCAGGGTGCGCACCGCCGGCACGGCGGCCACGGCGGAGACCGCCCCGGTCACCTCCGGCCCGCGGATCTCGGCGTCGACGTTCACGCCGTCGGCGGTCACGCCGTAGCCCTGAGGGTCGGTGCCGATGCGCAGGTCCACCTCGCCGGCGACCTTGGCCACCGCCTCGACGTCGGTCAGGTCGACCCCCGAGCGCAGCACCGCCCAGGTGATGGCGCGGTACATGGCGCCGGTGTCGAGATAGCGGGCACCGAGGCCGACGGCTAGCCGCCGGGAGACGGTGGACTTACCCGAACCGGACGGCCCGTCCACAGCGACCACGCATCGCCCGGCCCGTTCGTTTTCCTCCACCGTCGTCCTCCTCAGCCCGTACCTCACGAAACACCGGATGTGCCGCGAGCGGTTGTCCAAACGTTCTCAATGATGCCCGGCGTCGTGCTCCGCGCGATGGGCGCCGCCGGCGCCGGGCCGCCAGGGAGCCTACCGGCAGCCGTACCCCGAACTCGGGGGTCAGTCACCCACGGCCTTGAACAGGGCGGCGACCTCCGCGTTGGTCAGCCGCCGCGTCCGCCCGGCGCGCAGGTCGCCCAGCCGGATCGGCCCGATCGCGGTACGCACCAGCCGGCTCACCGGATGGCCCGCCTCGCCGAGCAGCCGGCGGACGATGTGCTTGCGCCCCTCGTGCAGGCTCAGCTCCACCTGGGCGGTCCGTCCCAGCGTGTCCACCACCCGGAAGGAGTCGACCTTCGCCGGCCCGTCCTCGAGCTCCACGCCGGCCATCAGCCGCTTGCCGAGGTTGCGCGGGATCGGCCCGGACACCTCGCAGAGGTACGTCTTCTGCACCCCGTACGACGGGTGCATCAGCTTGTGCGCGAGGGTGCCGTCGTTGGTGAGCAGCAGCAGGCCCTCGCTGTCGGCGTCGAGCCGCCCGACGTGGTAGACCCGCTGCTCCACCCGGTTGCCGAGGAAGTCGGCGAGCGCCGTGCGGCCCTTCTCGTCGGCCATCGTGGAGACGACCCCGCGGGGCTTGTTCATCGCCAGGTAGACCAGCCGGGTGTCGGCGACGAGGCGCTCGCCGTCGACGTGGATCACGGCGGTGGCGGGGTCGACCTTGTCGCCGAGCTGGGCGACCCGGCCGTCGACGGTGACCCGGCGGCGGAAGATCAGGTCCTCGCAGGCGCGCCGGGAGCCCACACCGGCGGCGGCCAGCACCTTCTGCAGGCGCTCGGCCCCCTCGAAGGCGGGCGCGTCGGGGCGGGGCGTGCGGTCATCGCGTGGCATCGGCAAGCTCTTCTACGTCGTCGGGAAGGAACGGGGCCAGCGGCGGGAGGTCGTCGACGCTGTTCAGCCCGAGCTTCTCCAGGAACATCGTGGTGGTCCGGTAGAGGAACGCCCCGCTGTCCGGTTCGGTGCCGCACTCCTCGACCAACCCGCGGGACACCAGGGTACGGATCACCCCGTCGCAGTTGACACCCCGGATGGCGGAGATCCGCCCCCGGGTGACGGGCTGCTTGTAGGCGATCACGGCCAGTGTCTCCAGCGCGGCCTGGGTCAGTCGCACGGACTGCCCGTCCAGTACGAACCGTTCCACGTAGGTGGCGTATTCCGGCCGGGTGTAGAGACGCCAGCCACCTGCGGCTCGGCGCAGCTCGAAGCCGTGCCCGGCGGCCGTGTAGCCCGCGGCGATCTCGTCCAGCACCGGCCCGATGCGCTCGGCGGGCTGCTCCAGCACCTGGGCGAGGGTCAGCTCGCTGACCGGCTCGTCCACCACCAGCAGGATCGCCTCCAGCGCCCCGCGCAGCTCGGCGTCGTCGAGTTCCGGGGCCGGCTCGGGCACGGGCGTCGCCCGCCGCCGGGCCCTGGGCGCCTTCTCCGGCCCGCTGCCGCCCGGGCCCTCCCCCGCCGGCGCGGGCGGCACGTCCGCCGCCGCGGGCCCCTCGGCGATCCCGGCGGGCCCCGGCGCCCGCGGCGGCTCCGGGAGCGCCGGTGGCCCCGGTTCCGGCGGGTTCAGGGACTCCGCAGGCACCGGCGGCCCCGGGGGCTCCGGCGGGTTCAGGGGCTCCGCGGGCGGTGGCTCCGGAGCCGACGCGGGCGGGGACTCGCCGGGATCGTCGGCGTCGGGCGTGGCGGAGGGGGCCGTGGGTCGCTGCCAGGGAGGCACCCAGGCGGCCGCCTGGTCGGCCAGGGAGTCCCGGCGCTCGTCGCTGTTCATCCCTCTGCTCCTCCCTGATCGCCGTCCGGTCGCCCGGCGGACTCGGCGGACTCCGCGGACTCGGCGGGCCCGGCCGCCTTGGCGGGCTCGGCGGGCTCGGGCGGGGCGCCCGCGTACTCGTCGATGTGCAGGTCGGGGCCGCCGTCGGCGGGACCGGTCCAGCGTACGGTCAGCTCCTCCAGGGCCTGCTCCTGGACGAAGGCGACAAGGCCCTCCCGGTAGAGCTCCAGCAGGGCCAGGAACCGGGCCACCACCTCCAGGGTGGCCTCGCAGTCGGCGCAGAGCAGCGAGAAGGTGGCCGTGCCCGCCCGGCGCAGCCGCTCGGTGAGGATGGCCGCGTGCTCCCGGACGCTGACCCGCACCATGTGCACGTGGGCGATGGACACCTCGGGCACCGGCTTCGGCGTCATCGCCCGGATCGCCAGCTTCAGCAGCCGCTCCGGGCCGATGCCGAGCACCAGGTCGGGCAGCGCCTCGGCGTACCGGGGCTCCAGGGTGACCGCGCGGGGATAGCGTCGGCCGCCGACCTCCTCCAGCGCCGCGATGTGCGCCGCCGCCTCCTTGTACGCCTTGTACTGCAACAGCCGGGCGAAGAGCAGGTCCCGCGCCTCCAGCAGCGCGAGGTCCTCCTCGTCCTCGACCTCGGCGGCGGGCAGCAGCCGGGCCGCCTTGAGGTCCAGCAGGGTCGCGGCGATGAGCAGGAACTCGCTGGCCTCGTCCAGGTCCCACTGGTCGCCCATCGCGCGGATGTAGGCGATGAACTCGTCGGTGACGCGGTGCAGTGCGACCTCGGTCACGTCGAGCTTGTGCTTGCCGATCAGCTGGAGCAGCAGGTCGAACGGGCCGGTGAAGTTCGCCAGCCGGACGGTGAACCCACCGCTCTCCGCCGCCGCCTCGGGCACCCCGGCCGGGTCCGTCGGCACCTCGGCGACGGCCTCGGCGGCCCGTACGGGCGGCTGCTCCGGCGTCGTCGGAGGGTCGAGGGGTGGGGCGGTCACCGGGAGACCGTAGTCCACGCCCCGGACGGCTCGGCGCGAAGGTGCATCCCGGCCTACCGCTCGGCCTGGGCGGCGATCACCTCGCGGGCCAGCTGGCGGTAGTTGCGGGCACCCGACGAGGCCGGGTCGAGCGTGGTGATCGGGGCACCGGCGACGGTGGACTCGGGGAACTTGACGGTCTTGGTGATCACCGTCTGGTAGACCTTGTCGCCGAACGCCTCCACCACCCGCTGGAGCACCTGCCGGCAGTGGGTGGTGCGGCTGTCGTACATGGTGGCGAGGATGCCCTCGAGCTCCAGGTCGAAGTTGAGCCGCTCGCGCACCTTGTCGATGGTGTCCAGCAGCAGGGCCACGCCGCGCAGGCTGAAGAACTCGCACTCCAGCGGGATGAGCACGCCGTGCGCCACGGTCAGCGCGTTGATCGCCAGCAGGCCCAGCGAGGGCTGGCAGTCGATCAGGATGTAGTCGTACTCCTTGCGGACCGAGCGGAGCACCCGGGCCAGGGCCATCTCCCGGGCGACCTCGTTGACCAGCTGGATCTCGGCCGCGGAGAGGTCGATGTTGGCCGGCAGCAGGTGCAGCCCCGCCACGTCGGTCTTGATCAGGACGTCCTCGGCGGTGACGTCGTCCTGCATGAGTAGGTTGTAGACCGACAGGTCGAGGTTGTGCGGGTTGACCCCCAGCCCGACCGAGAGGGCGCCCTGCGGGTCGAAGTCGACCAGCAGCACCTTGCGGCCGTACTCGGCCAGCGCGGCGCCCAGGTTGATGGTCGTGGTGGTCTTGCCCACGCCACCCTTCTGGTTGGCCATCGCGATGATCCGGGCCGGGCCGTGCCGGTCGGTCGGCATCGGCTCGGGAATCGGCTTGCGCATCGTGTATGCCGCCGGATCCGCCGGACCGAGATCCGCCCCGAGCGTGGCCTGCTGCTCGCGGAGCTCCGACGTCCAGGTCTCGGCACGGTCACCGTTGCCAGCCATGTGCTCGTTGCCCCCTCCCGACGACCACCCGGCGTCGGAGCCGTCCGACGTCCTTCGCGGCGCCGCTGCGCACCCCGGTCCGCATCACCATCGCCCCAGGAGGTCCGCGCCGATGCCGACTGTACGCCACCGCCCGGCGGCCCGGTCGCACCCGCTCGGCGTGTCGCCGCCCCGCCGACCAGGCCAGCCGTCGGCGGCGTCCACCGCGCACCGCCCCGGGCGCCGTCGCGCCGCGCGAACCGGCCGGCGGCCACCGGAGCGGACCGGGGTCC